>NSGV01000003.1:900000-1112611 GCA_002300355.1 Streptomyces sp. TLI_235 | reverse complement strand
CCCACCGGCGCCGCCCGCCACGACGTGCTGCTGCGCTGGGCGCTCATCGCCGCGGGTGCCCTCGCCGCCTTCGCCGCCGCCGCGCTCGTCGCCGCCGGGACCGCCCGCTGGCTGCTGCGCCCCGTCGGCGACCTCGACCGCGCCGTGGAACAGCTCGCCGCCGGCAGTCTGCGGGCCCGCGCCGCCCTCGACGCCGGGCCGCCCGAACTGCGGCGTCTGCGACGCAACTTCAACACCATGGCGGAGGCCGTCGCCGACGCGCTGACCCGCCAGCGCGCCTTCGTCGCCGACGCCTCGCACCAACTGCGCAATCCTCTGGCCACCTTGGTGCTGCAACTGGAGAACGTGGAGCCGCACCTGCCGCCGGGCCCCGGCCAACAGGAGCACACCCGGGCCCTGGACGAGGCCGAGCGCCTCGGCGAACTGCTGGACGGCCTGCTCGCCCTGGCCCGGGTCGAGGCCGCGAGTGCGCACCCGGTGGAGCAGGACCTGTCGGCGGCGGTGGCCGCGCGGGTGGCCGCCTGGGAGCCGGTGTTCGCGGCCGCCGGCCTGCACCTGACCGCGGACACCGCGCCCGGCCTGCGGGTGCGCGCGGTGCCGGACGCGGCCGGCCGCATCCTCGACGCCGTGCTCGACAACGCCGCCAAGTTCGTCCCGGCCGGCGGCCGGGTCACCGTCCTCGCGGCTCGGGGCACCGGGGAGGAGACCGGAGCGGACAGCGTGACGATCGAGGTCACCGACACCGGGCCGGGCGTCCCGGCCGGCCAACTGCCGCTGCTGGTCCGGCGCTTCACGCGCGCGCCGGAGCACCAGAACCTGCCCGGCAGCGGACTCGGCCTGGCCATCGCCGACGAGATCGCCCGGATGAGCGGCGGCCGGCTGAGGGTGCGGTCGGCCGAACCGCACGGCCTGGCCGTGGACTTCCGGCTCCCGGCCGCCCCGCGGACTCAGCCGTAGTCGGGCGGCTCCGGCGTCGGTCCGACCAGGTCAGCCGTAGACCGACCGGTAGTAGGCGGTCGCCCCCGGGTGCAGCGGCACCGCCCCCGTGGAGACGGCGAAGCGGGGTTCCAGCCGCGCCCCGGCGGTCACCTCGCGCAGCAGGTCCCGCCAGGCGTCGAAGACCGTACGCAGCACCGCGCGCAACGCGTCCTCCGGCACGTCGGTGCGGGCCAGCAGGTAGTTGCCGACTCCGACGGTGCCGACCGGCTCCCGCAGCCCGTAGACCCCGGCGGGGAACTCGGCCGCGGTGTAGGCGGGCCCGTAGCGGGCGCGCAGCACCCCCGCCGGCCCGTCCAGCGCGAGCACGCGCAGCGGCAGCTCCCGGGCGAGCTCCGCGACGGCCGGGGTCGGCACCCCGCCGGACCAGAACAGCGCGTCCACCCGACCCGCGCGCAGGGCGGCCACGGACTCGCCGAGCGCGAGCGGGACTTCGGCCACCCGCCCGGCGCCCTCGGTCAGCGACGCGGTCTCCAGCAGCCGCCGCGCGACGACCTGCACGCCGGAGCCGTCCGCGCCGACCGCCACGCGCCGCCCGGCGAGGTCGGCGACCGTGCGCACCGGCCCGTCCGCGGGGGCGAGCAGATGGGTGTAGTTGACGTAGATGCGGGCCAGTGCGGACACCGGCAGCGGGCGGGCGAAGGAGTTCCGGCCGCGGACGGCGTCCTCGGCAGTGTCCGCCATGGCCAGCGCCAGTTCGACCGACCCGTCGTCGAGTCGGTGCAGGTTGTCCACGCTCGCGGCGGTCGCCAGCGGCACCACCGCCGGTGCGTGCCCCGCCGTCGCCGCGGCCAGGGCGCGCCCGAACGCGTTGTACGGCCCGCCCTCCGGCCCCGTCGCCAACCGCAGCCGCTGCACCGGCTCCCGGCCCGCCCCGCACCCGGCCAGCCCGGCCGCACCCCAGCCGAGCGCGGCCCCCAGCACCACCCGGCGTCCCGGGCCCGGCCGGGGCGTCGTCACGGGGGAGCGGGAGATCATCGGGCCGGCCATGCCGGGAAGGGTAGACCGCCGCACCCCCGCTCCGAAACCGTACGTGCGGCGGGACCTGAGGAGCCGGCGGTCACCACGCACCCGGTGACGACCCGTCACGGCCCCTTGACGGGCGGCTCCCGCCAGGACAGGGTATGGCCCGGTCCGGGTGCGGTCGGACGGCGCGACCTCCCCTCCCTCGGGGAGCCTCCACCAGCCATCGCCCACTCCCGGAGAGCCCTTCCGTGTCCAGACTCCTCCACCACCGCCGACTTCAGCTGGGGCGCGTCCAACGTCTACCACGGCGGGCCGCTGCGCCCCGGCGACGTCGTCCTGCTGCACTTCACCGATACCCTCGCCACCGACCTGGCCCGGGTGCTGGCCGCCGCCGACGCGGCCGGACTGCGCCCCGCAGGGCTCGCGGACTACCTCCCCTGACCCCGGGTGTCCGGGGCCGCCGATCGGGGAACAGCTCCTCCCTGCAGGGTCGTTGCAGCGGGCCGCTGCGGGGAGGGCGCCGGGCGTGGTCACCAAGCTGTACGTCGCACTGGTCTCGCTGGCGGGCCTCGCCGTTCTGGCGCTCCTGGCCGTGGCGGCCGTGACGGAGATCCGGCACGGCCTGGTCCGCCGCCGCGGAGTCCGTACACCCGCGCGCTGCCTGGCGGTGCACCCACCGCGGGCGCCCGGCGGCCGCCCCCGGTACGTCCTGGAGTTCACCGGGCCGGACGGACTGACCGGCACCCGGGACGACCTACAGGTGTGGCAGCCCGTCCGCGAGGGCGACGAGGTCACCCTGGCCCACCCGCCCGGTAGGCCGGCGGACCTGGTCGTCGTGCCGCCCGATCTCGGCCTCCGCTCGGCGCTGCGCGGGGCAAGGACGGGCCTGCTCTTCGGCACGCTGGTGGTGCTGGTGACGGCGGCCGTCGCGGCTTTCGGCGTCGAGCTCATCCGGGAGGTCGTCTCCGGTCACGTCGACCCGGACCTACTGCCCTGACGTCAGTTCTTGGCAGCCAGCTCGGCGATCCGGTCGGCCAGCAGCCCGTACGAGCTCTGCGCGGTGGCGACCTCGCCGAGCCGGGCGCCCCCGGTGGGAGCATTCTTCACGCAGGTCGCGGCACGGACGGATCGGCGGACGCACAGGGGCACTTCCTTCGGCTCTCGGCTGACGGCTGACGGTCTGATCAGGTGTCAGCTCGTCAGCCGTGAGCCGTACAGGGCGGTCCCGTCCGCCCTCGCCGGGCCCGTCCCGACAGACAACTCCCCGCCCGCGACGCTCTGGAGCGCCCCCATCGTTGGCTGAATCAGACGGGTCCAACGCGCCCGGGTCGCCGCTCCCTTCAGCCGCGCGTCCAGTCCATCGTGCGCGACCGACGGGCGGCCGGAGGACACCGGAACGGCGCAGGAACCGCAACGGTTCGGTCACTCACCGGATCGGGCGGCGGGCATCGCACGGGGTCAGTGGATGGTGTGGTCGATGACGTTCCCGAGGGTGCACAGGTTGCTGACGTCGCCGACGAACGGCGCGCCGACCGGGACGACCGCGAGCTCCTGGAAGCAGACGGCGGCGGCACTGAAGTTCCAGTTGTTCGCGGCGTTGACGCCGCTGCCGAAGGTGCTGTCGTTGTCCGCGTGCGCGGGGGCGGAGAGGGCCAGGGCGGTCAGGGCGAGTGCGCTCAGCGCAGTGATCTTCTTCATGCCCGGTCAACGACGCCACGCCCCGGGGGTAACCGGCCGTTGCTCCACCCGGCCGTCGCGCGCTAATCCCCGAGGGACAGCACGGTCGCCGCGGCCGCGCCCCGGGGGGTGTCGTAGTGCACGGTGTCACCGGGCCCTCGGCCGATCAACGCCCGGCCCAGCGGGCTGTCGAAGGTCACCGCCGTCCGCTCCGCCTCGTCGGCGACCTCGGTGACCTGCACCGTCTCCGTCGTGCCGTCCGAGAATCGCAGGGTGACGGTGCTCCCCACCCCGACCGCGTCGGTGCGCGGGTCGCCCGCTGCGGACGCCTCCCGCAGCCGCAGGGTGATGTCCGAGATGCGGGTGTCCAGTCGCGTCACGTCCGAGGCGCGCTGGAGCTCGTCGGCCTGGTCGGCCTGGTCGCCGGGCGACTCCGGGTCCCGCAGCGTGGCCGCGACCCGGTCGCGTTCGGCCCGCAGATCGGCGAGCTCCTGCTCCAGCGCGCCGCGCTCCTCCGCGCTGATCGGTTCCGGTTCACCGTTCATCGCTGCTCCCGTGGTGTCGGCGGCCCGGCAGGGCCTCGGGGCTCTCCTCCATGGCGCTCGGGGCGATCACAGGCCGCACCGGAAATGCTAGTCGTAGGCCGTCCGCCGTGCCGCGCAAGGGATTTCGCCGACTGCGCGGAGTACGCGGAGTTCGCCGTGCCTCACCGACGGTGGTCGCGCGGCCGTCGGTGTCAACCGGTGACGATGCCGGTGACGAGATTGATGGTGGTGGCGAGAATGCTGGTCCCGAACGCGTAGGACAGCAGGCAGTGCCGCAGGACGACCGCCCGCAGCCGCGACGTCGTCACGCTGGTGTCGGACACCTGGTAGGTCATGCCGAGGTTGTAGCTGAAGTGGAAGAAATCCCGGTACGACGGCGGGTCGTCCGCGGCATACATCAGATGCAGGGACGCCCAGCCGGCGAACACCCCGCCGAGCGCCGTCGCGGCCGCGGTGTGGCTGTCCCCGGACCGGCCGAGCAGCAGCAGGACGATACCCGTGAGTCCGCACAGGGCGGCCACCACGACGACGCATTCCTCGAGGACGGGCGGGAAGTCCTCCCGCCGGGCATTGTCACGGGTGGCCGCCGCGTCCATGGGCCACAGCACGATCCAGCCGGCCACCACGAAAACCGTCTGGGCCGCGGTGATTCCGGCGAGGACGCCGAGCGACAGGTCGTGCAGCACGCCCACGGCGGCGCCGACCACTCCTCCCAGGAGGACCGCTCCCGCCAGCCGAGGGACTGCGGACCGCGGCGACCACGCGTTCACAGCTCACCAGCAGCCGCCCGGTGCCGTCCGATGCCCGGCGGCGCTGCGGACGGAGGTTGACCTCAAGTCGGCTTGAAGTCCTACCGTCGTTCCGAAGCCGCCGGTACCGACCGGGGGACCTCTGGGCAAGGAGACCTGCCATGGCCGAGCAGAACACCACCGGGACCGTGATCCCCGACCGCTACCGCCACGCGGTGGTCCCGCACATCATGGTCGACGACGCCGCCGCGGCGATCGACTTCTACCGCCGGGCGTTCGGGGCCCGAGAGCTGTTCCGGATCGACGCACCGGGCGGCGGGATCCTGCACGCGGAGATCGCCGTCGGGCAGTCCGTCCTGATGCTGGGCGACGCGAGCGTGGACGAGGCCGAGGCCGCCGCTTTCGTCGCGCCGACCTCGCTCGGCGGGACGACCGTCACCTTGCACGTCTTCGTGTCGGAGGTCGACGAGCTCGCGGAGCGGGCGCGGGCCGCGGGCGCCGAGATCGTCCAGCCGCCGAAGGACATGTTCCACGGCGACCGCACCGTCATCGTCAAGGACCCGTCCGGCCACCTCTGGGTCTTCCTCGCCCACCTGGAGGACGTGTCCGAGGACGAACTCCTGCGCCGCCTCTCAGTCTGAGACCGGAGGGAGAGCGCTCTGACGGTCCGTTCGGACGGTGGGCCGGCGGTGGCGGTAGGAGGAGACGGTGACGGCCGCGAGGAGCGGGCCCCAGGCGGCCAGCGGCAGGTAGAGGAGGCTGGCGACGGTCCTCCCGGTGGCGGTCAGATCGGGGTGGGGGAGGGCCCACCAGAAGGCGAACGCGGTCCACAGGACGGTCAGCGCGAGTGCTCCCGCCGCCGCTACGGCCGTGGCCGCCCGCGCCGGGCCCAGACGGCCGCCGAGCAGCGGGAGCCACCGCGGAAGCACCTCGCCCCACGGCCGGACCAGCCCGATGGTGAGCAGTGCGAGCACCTCGCCCGCCGCACTGAGACCGACCACGTACCCGGCACCCCACCCCGTGACACCCAGGGCCCGGTAGCCCGCCTCGGTGTACCCGGCAGGGTGGCCGGTCGCCAGCAGGAGACGCCAGAGTCCGGACGGCAGAACGAGGAACGGCACCAGGTGGGCGACTCGCACCGCCCAGCGGCTCGGGGCACGGACGGCGGTGCCCGGCTGAGTGATGGTCATACCCACCATCGTCGCGGCGCCCGAGTGACGTGGCGTCAGTCGCGGGAAGCAGCCCAGCGGCCTGCTACGGGAGGACACCGGCCAGCGCTCTCGGCTCGGAGGGGGAGGGCGCAATCCTCCCTGCGGCCAGTGCGTCCGCCCGAACAACGCCTCATTGAGGAAGCCCGCGCCCGCCAGGGTGCCCCCGTCGACGAGGACTGGCGCAGGCACGGGCGGCCGCGGCACGCGCTGACGGCGACGGAGCACGGCCGTGCCCGGCGGCAGCACGGTAGGGGAAAACCGGTCGCGGTGGCGTCGGGCCGTCCGGGATGCTCGGCTCATGCTTGTGGAATTCGACGGGGTCACCCTGGTGCCGCGGTTGACGCTGATCAGTGAGTTCCGGCTCCACTCCGACTTCCACGTGGAACTGGACAGACCGGCGTTCGTCGCGGAGGGCGACCGGCTTCCATCGAGGACGGCCACCTCGTGGTGACCGGCCCGACCGGCGAGCGACGTACATACGGTCATGGCAACAGCCACTGGATCTGCGGT
This sequence comes from Streptomyces sp. TLI_235, assembly GCA_002300355.1. Classification (NCBI taxonomy): domain Bacteria; kingdom Bacillati; phylum Actinomycetota; class Actinomycetes; order Kitasatosporales; family Streptomycetaceae; genus Streptomyces; species Streptomyces sp. TLI_235. The sequence continues at coordinate 1,105,957 of NSGV01000003.1, read as the reverse complement.
CGGTAGACCGCAAGGCAACCGTCCGGCGGGCGAGGGCCGGCCCCCTGCCCTGCCGATGTGAGGAACGCCGCCACCGGCGGCGCCGGCCCCATACACCCGTCCCGGGGCGTGGCGCCGCCGCGCGACCGGCCCGCGCCGGGCGTCGGCGGACCCGTCCGATCGGCGCCCGGCTGCCGCAGGTCCCAGCGGCGCGATGGGCCACGGTGGCGGAGGGGCGGACCGCAAACAGGCTGCCGCGTGGTATAGACATCGGGCGTTGGTCCAGTCCATTATGGTGTGTATGCAGAGGGCCAATGGAGGCCCGCCCCCACTGCCGCTCCGCCAGGAGACGCCCTCTGTCGCGCCGCCCTCCGGGTACCCACCCGCTGCCGGCGCACCACCCCGCTCAATGAGGAGCGACCATGCCCACCCCGCACGACGACCCGGCCCGCGCAGGCACCGCGCTCTACCTGCGCTGCTACCCCTACGACGAGTGGCAGATGGTGCTTCACCTCCGTGCCCTGGAGGCGCACGCCGAACGTCTCGGCCTCGGCGTGCCCGAGGTCCATCTCGACAACGGGGTCTCCTGCCGGATCGTCCGGCCGCGCCTGCGGCGGCTGCTCGCCCGGGTCGCGGTCGGCGCCGTCGACACCGTCCTGGTCCCCGGCCGCTGGGTCTTCTCGCTGGACGACCCGACCGCCGACGCTGTCGTCGACCACATCCGCTCCTACGGCGCCGAGGTCGTCGAGCTGCCGTCCGGCTGGAGGGCTGCCGAGCAGCCCGAAGCAGCCTGAATGTCGCCCATCGGCCCTGGGCGAAAGCCGCCAAAAGTCCTTGCCTCACCGACGATCTGATGTGGCGTCACAGCTCACGCGCAGGGGCGCGGGCCCGCTTCGGGCGGGCGCCGGGGGGCGGACCCGTCAGTCGGCCCGGTGGACGACCTTCGGCTCGATCTCGAACAGGTCGTCCGAGAGCATCACCAGGTCGGCGAGCTTGCCCGGGGTGAGGCTGCCGAGTTCGTGCTCCAGGTGGACGGCGTGGGCGCTGCCCAGGGTGTAGCCGCGCAGTGCGGTCGCCAGGTCGAGTGTCTCGCCGGGCATCCACGGCTCGCCGCCGGCCAGGCCGCGGCGGGTGACCGCGGTGTACAGCCCGACCAGCGGGTCCATCTCGGCGACGTTCCAGTCGCTGGAGAGCGCCAGCACCGCGCCGGCCTCGTGCAGGCTGCGCATCGGCCAGGCCTTGTTCCAGCGGTGCTCGCCGACGGCCTCGGCCCAGTCCCGGCCGGGACCGGCGATGTCCGGCGAGCAGTGCCGGGCTGCATGCAGGCGACCACGCCGAGCTCGGCGAACCGCGGCACGTCGGCCGGGTCCAGGCATTCGACGTGGACGACCTGGTGGCGGGCGTCGCGCGGGCCGTTGACCGCCCGGGCGTGCGCCACCGCGTCCAGCACGGTGCGGATGCCGCGGTCCCCGGTGGCGTGCACGAACGCCTGGAAGCCCGCCGCGTCCAGCCCGGCCAGCACCTCCGCGAACTCCTCCGGCGGGTAGAAGGTCTCACCGCGGTGGCTGTGGTGGCCCGCGTACGGTTCGAGCAGCGCGGCGGTGTGCGGCTCCACCACGTCGTCGATGTACAGCTTCAGCGGGCCGACCCGGAACCGGTCGGAGGTGTGCCGCCGGGCCGCCGCGGCGAACTCGGCGAGGTCCTCCGCCGTCGTGCCGCGCGGGTGGAACAGCCCGGCCACCAGCCGGGAGCGCAGCCTGCCCTCGGCCAGCGCCCGCTCGAACAGCGGCAGGTCGTCGAGCGGGTTCTGCGGCTCGACCACGGTGGTGATGCCGTACCGGGCGGCCATGTCGAGGCTGCCGGCCAGCCGCTGGTACTGCCGGTCCGGGTCGGCCCACGGCACGCCGGCGGCGCGCAGCGCGCGGTGGCCGTCCCGGGACAGGCCGCGCACCGCGAAGTCGGTGAGGAACCCGGTGGGCTCGGCAGTCGCCGGATCCTTCTGCACCGTGCCGTACGCGGTCTGCACGGTGTCCCGGTCGATGCCGAGGCGGCGCAGGGCGGCGGTGTTCAGCCAGGCGGTGTGCACGTCGTAGCTGAGCACGAACGCAGGCAGGTCCCCGGTGAACCCGTCCAGGTCGGCGGCGGTCGGCATCCGGCCGCCGGGGATCGCCGAGTAGTCGAAGGCCTCGCCCTCGATCCACTCGGCGTCCGGGTGGCTGCGCAGCCGGTCGGCGATCCGCGCGCCGATCTCGTCGAGGGTGCCGGCCCCGGCGAGCTGGACGCAGTCCGCGTCGGAGCCGAGCCGGACGTGGTTGTGGCTGTCGACGAACCCGGGCAGCACCAGCCGTCCGCGGGCGTCGACCACCTCGGTGTCCGGGCCGGCGAGGGCGCGCCAGTCGTCGCCGTCGCCGACCCAGGCGATCCGGCCGTCGCGGACGGCGACGGCCTCGGCGCGCGGACGGGTGTCGTCGACGGTGTGCACATGGGCGTTGTGCAGGACGAGGTCGGCGGGGCGGGTCACAGCCGGGCTCCGTCCAGCGGGGACGCGGCGCCCTCGGCGCCCTCGGCGCCGTCGGCGGGCAGGCTGAGTACCCAGTGAGGAAGACCGGCCGCTCGGGGGCGATCGCCTTGACGTCGTCGACGAAGTCGGCAGGTCCTTGCCCGCCCAGTCGGCGTACGCGCGGGCGTCCTCGTGGGCGACCTGGGTGACCGGATGCCGCTCGCGGCCGTTCAGCGTGCTCCCAGGACCGTACGGGTGGCGCCAGGAGGCGCCCGGGAGGTAGCTCCACCATCGGCGCCACTCATCGAGGTCGACCGGCCCGGACGTCATCTGGAACACCAGCGCGCCGGGCACCAGTGCCGCCGGATCGGCCCCCGGATAGTCCGCCGGGTCCAGCGCGCGCTCGGCGACCGTCACGTACCCGGTCGCCTTCACGAACCGGCGGAACGCCACCACCGTCACCGGGTGCTCGTCCATCCAGAAGCCGTCCACCCGCACCGGGTGCACCGGCCGCTCCTCCGGATAGAACTCCTCCGAACCCATCAGGAACCGCCCGCCCGGAACCCGCACCATCCCCCGGGCCGGCGCCCGGACAGCACTGTCGCCCGCGGTCGTCGTCATGCGGTCGACACTGCACCACACGGGTGCCGATCCCGTCGGCAATGCGCGGGAGCCGTCGCGGCCGGGCAACCGGGGCGGCGTGTTTCACCGCCGGGACCGGGTGCTCGGGTTTCACTGGCCTGGTCCGTGACCGTGATCGATCAGGAGGTGGGCGTGGAGGGGTTAGGGCAGCCGCGTGCGGAGAAGGAGCCGTGCGGAACGGTGGTGGTGGGATCGACGGGCCCGTTGGACGTCCTGCAGGCGCGAGAGGTGGGCGCGGCCGCACGGGCGGGAGCGGCCGGCGGAGCCTTGGGCGTCGTCCTGGATCTGACCGAGACGACCTCGGCGGATGCGATCGGCGTCCTCCTCCTGGTCGAGGAGGTGTCCGCGCTGACCGACGCCGGCCTGCCCGTGGCACTGTGCGGGATGCGGCCCCAGCTGGAGCAGCGCCTCCACCGCGCCGGGGTCAGCAGGCAGGCCGCGGTGTGCGACACCAGGGCGGACGCGCGCCGGCTGCTCGCGGAGCTCGCGTCGAAGTCCTGACCCGGCGGGTTCCGTCCGGGGCGGGCGCTCGATTTCGGGCGGTCTTGCCGGGCGGTCGAGGCCGGGCGGTCGATCGGGCAGCGCCCCACGTACCACAGGAGGTCCGTGGGGCGCTGCCGGTCGCCCGAAGGGGGGTGGCTTTCGGATGTACCCTGGCCCCCCTTTCCTTGAGGCGGTCATGATCGAGGGATGCAGACTCTTGGGGGGACGTGGTGGGAGCGCCGCCGCGACCGGGAACTGGCCGCCCTGGTCGACGAACTCGCGGTGTGGGGGGCACGAGGGTCTGGAGGACCCGGGCGCGGCTGAGTTGGCCGAGCTGATCGGCCGGAGCGCCCGCGAGGTTGCGCTCTCCCGCCTCGGCGAGGTGGTGCCGGCGGCAGCCGCACACCTGGAGCTGGCGGCCGTCGCCGCGGGGACCGCCGATGCCTTCCGCGGCGCCTTCCTCCCGCAGGTCGTCCGCAACCTCTCCCGCGCACGACGCCACCTCCAGGACGCCCGCGGGGTCGCCGCCCCGGCGCGGCGCTGAGCACACCGGGCAGATCTGGACCTACAACCGGGCCGGTCAGCTCAAGGCCGACGCCAGTGCGCCGACATCGCGGGCGGCACCGTCAACGACCCCGCCAGGACGGTCGCCACCTACACCTGCGGCACCCACCAGGCCAACCAGACGTGGAGCGCGCCCTTCACCACCGTGCCCAGCCCGTAACCACCCCCGGCGGACGGCCCACCCCCTGCGGGGCCGTCCGCCACGGGGCCCACCGGTCCCTCCTTCAGCCGTCCATCGCACCGACAGGGGGCCGTCCTCCGGTCCCGCTCCCTGCGGCGGAGGTGGACGCCTCATCTGGTGAGGACGACGGGCTCGTCCAGTCGCGTCAACTTCCGCGGATTGCGCACCACATAGATCCGGGTGACCCGCCCGCCGGCCACCACGAGGCTGACCGCGGACGGCTCGCCGTCGATCTCGAGAAGGCCGGCGGGTGCGCCGTTGAGCCACGTCGCGGTGGCCGCGAACGCGGCCACCAGGCGGTGCGCGCGGGCGAGCAGCGGGGCGACCAGGTCGGCTCCGTGGATCGGGGCCGGTGCGGCGGCCGCCAGCCCGCCGCCGTCGGCGACCATGACCACGTCCGGCGCCAGGAGCTCCATCAGCTCCCCAGCCGCCCGGTGCGCAGCGCGGCCAGGAACCGGGCCACCACCGCCTGCTGTTCGGCGGGGCTCACCCGGACCCGCGGCCGCCGGGCCGCCACGTGCTAGCGGGCCCGCTTCGCGATCTGCCGCACCGCGGCCGCCGACTTCCCGACGGCCGCGGCGATCTCGCCGTACGGCAGGTCGAAGACCTCGCGGAGCACGAACACCGCCCGCTCCGTCGGGCCGAGCGTCTCCAGCACGGTGAGCACCGCCATCGAGACGCTCTCCGCGAGTTCGACGTCCTCGGCCACGTCGGGGCTGGTCAGCAGGGGCTCCGGCAGCCATTCGCCGATGTAGTCCTCGCGGCTGCGCGGCAGCGTCCGCAGTCGGTTGAGAGCCTGCCGGGTGACGATCCGGACGAGGTAGGCCCTCGGGTCGTGCACCTGGCGCCGGTCGACGCCGGCCCACCGCAGCCAGGACTCCTGGAGCACGTCCTCCGTGTCGGCCGCCGACGCGAGCATCTCGTAGGCGACGGTGAGCAGCAGGTTGCGGTGGGCGACGAACGGGTCCTCGGTCATGCCGCCGTCGCGGGGCCGGGCCGTGCGGGCCGCTCGGCGAGCGGAACCTCGCAGGCGTCGGAGAAGCCCTGCGAGACGACGCCGTTCGTGGTGTTGTTCCTGGTCGCCATGTTGACGAAGGCGATGTAGGCGGTGAGTTCCACCATCGCCGCCGCGCCGAGGCGGTCGAGCAGCCCCGCGTACAGGTCGTCGGTGACGGCCGGCGGGGTATTCGTCATGGCCTCGGCGTACTCGAGGACGTCCCGCTCCAGCGGGGTGAACACCGCCGACTCCCGCCAGCGCGGCACCTGGCTGGCCTTGGCCAGGTCGAGATCCTGGTTCTGCGCCTGGAAGTAGCCGACGTCGAGGCACCAGCTGCAGCCGACCTGGGCCGCGACGGCCATGTGGGCGAGGGACTTGAGGCTCGCGTCGGCGGCGTCCCACCGGGCCAGCCTGCCGGAGAACTCCAGGTTGGCGGTGGCGACCCCGGGGTTGTGCCACACCACCTCGACGGGCTCGGGCACGGCACCGAGCTGCTTGATCATGTTCTTGCTGAGCTCGTCGGGCAGCTCAGCCTTCGGCACACGGAGCGCCATGGTTGTCCTATCGGACGTCGGCCGGTTCGGTATGAAGACACCGCCGGGCGCGCCGATGTGACAACCACCGCGGGCCCCGCAGGCGGAATCCGGTCCTCGTACGGCTTCCGGACACCGGCGAACGGTGAGGCTGCCGTACGCCGGACCCGATGAGGTGTCAGTCTGGCGGGATGAAGTACATGGTGCTGATGTACGCCGATCCCGCGGCGACCGCGGCGATGACCGCCGAGGAGCGGGCCGAGGTCTTCGGCCGGCACAAGGCGCTCCACCGGGACCTGGTCGACACGGGTGAGCTCCTGAACGGTGCCGGACTGGCCTACCCCGTGGACACGACCACCCTCCGCCGCGGCGAGGACGGCCCGACCGCGTCGGAGGGCCCGCTCACCGGGGCCGTCGAACAGCTCACCGCCTACTACGTGATCGACTGCGAGAGCCCGGAGCGGGCGCGCACGATCGCCGAGCGGGTCGTCGACTTCCACGTCGTGGCGGTCGAGGTGCGGCCCGTCCACGACTTCTTCGGCATGGGCTGAGCCCGGCCGGTGGAGGCCGTCGCCGGCTGCGTAGGGTGGGTGACGACGTGTCCGGTGGCGTACGGAGGGGACCCGGTGGACGTGCCGACGGCGGATCGCTGGTTCGAGGTGCACGAGCTGGGAGGAGGCGTCGCCCGGATCACCGAACCGCACGTCGACCCGCTGCTGCGCGGCAACCTGTGGTGGCTGCGCGGCGGCGACCGCGACGTCATCGTGGACGCCGGCCTCGGTGTCGCCGAACTGCACCGGGAGCTAACGCAGTTGTTCGAGCGGGATCCGCTGGCCGTCCTCACTCACGCGCACCTGGACCACGTCGGCGGAGCATACGAGTTCCGCGAGCGGGCCGCCCACGCCGCGGCCGCCGAGGTCCTGGCACGCGGTGTCCCGGCCCGGCTACGACCCCCGGACCTTCGGCATCCCGCCGCTGGCGGTGACCCGCGTCCTCCGGGACGGGGAGGTGATCGACCTCGGGGCCGCAGGCTGACGGTCATCCATCTGCCCGGCCACACACCCGGCTGCATCGCGCTCGAGGAGTTGATCGGTGCCTGTTCACCGGGGACGTGGTCTACAGCGACGGGCTCATCGACGACCTCCCCGAGTCGGACCGGCCCGCCCACCGGCGCAGCATGAAGCTCCTCACGGACCTGGACGTGTCGGTCGTCCACGCCGGCCACGGCCGCAGCTTCGACCGGGACCGTCTACGCGAACTGGCACGGATCTACCTTCGGAGGGAGCCGTCGACGGCGGCAGACCGAGCCACACGCCGGCCGGCACCAGGCGTCGGGCACGGCAAGGGATCCGGGGGCGGCAAGGGAGCCGGGGACGGCGAGCCCGGGGCACGGCACCCGTAGGGCCGGCCGGTCCCTCGGACGCGGGTCGGCGGGTCAGTGGGGCGGCGGGAGGGGGCTGCCGAGCGGGCCGAGGTCGAAGCTCAGGTCCTCCAGTGCCAGACCGTGCTGCGCGCACAGGTCGGCCATGCGGTCGTGGAGCACCATCAGCGTCGCACCAGGTTCCTCCTCTGCGCCTCGGTCAGGCCGCTGGCCTCGACGCGGCGCAGGGCCTGGCGCTCCATCAACTGACGCAGCAGTTCGACGACGGTCAGGACCAGCTTCATCAGGTCCCGCTCCGCGCTGTTCGGGCCGCGAGGGCGTCGTGCCGGTCGTCGAGCATCTGCCGCACTCGCCGCTCGTCGAGGTGGACGGTGGCCAGCCGCAGCCGCAGCCGCAGCCGCAGCCGCAGCGGCAGAACGGCGGTGCAGGCGGCGACGGCCTCCACCACGCGGTCGTGGGCACGGGTGGTTTCCCGCCTGCCGGTCGAGGTCTCCAGAAGCCGTCGGAGCGTCTCCTGCCCGAAGTCGTCGGCGCTCACCGGGCTCACGGCGGCGAGCAGCCCGGCATCGCGGGTCGCGTGGACGAGGTGGACGGGGGCCCGAGCCACCCCGTCGATCCGGGTCAGGGCGGCCGCGAGCGGGTCGGCGCGCCGTGCGACCGCGTAGGTGTAGCCGAGGTGCGGTGTCACGGCCGGCTCCGGCGGGTGGGGCGGGTACCTGGTCCGGCCGGCGGGCCCGATGCGGTCGCGGCCGGTCGCGACTCGGCGTCCTCGCCGGACGGGATCTCGGGGCTCCGGCGCAGTGCCTCGATCTCGGCGCGCAGGCGCTCGTTCTCCTCCGCGAGCGAGGGGCGGTCGTCGGCTCGGGAGGAGAGCGAGGGGTCGTGCTCCCACCAGTCGATGCCCATCTCCTTGGCCTTGTCCACGGAGGCGATCAGCAGACGCAGTTTGATGGTGAGCAGTTCGATGTCGAGGAGGTTGATCTGGATGTCGCCGGCGATGACGATGCCCTTGTCGAGCACGCGTTCCAGGATGTCGGCGAGGCTCGCGGACGATCCCTGGACGGGGGCGGAGCGGGAGGGCGGCGTGCCGAGGCGGTCGGCGATGCGGTCGCTCATGGCGCTCGGCCTCCTTTCCCTGTGGTGTGTGCTGCGGGCGGGCCGTGGTCGCGGTCAGTGGGCCTCCCCCTGCCAGTGGGCCCGGATGTCGTCCAGCCGGTCGAGGAGCTCGTCCTCGCGCCGGTCGAAGGTCTCCTCGTCGATGCGTCCGGCCAGCAGGTCGCTCTCTAGTTCGGCGAGCTCGCGTTCGACGGGCGCGGGGTCGTAGTACTCGTTCTCCGCGGTCTCGACGATTCGTTCCAGCACCCACACGGTGCCGCGGACCGGGGCCAGCGGAAGGGTGAGGATCTGGGTGAGAAGGCCCACGGCGGTCTCTCCTCGGACGAAGCTGTACGGGGGCAGTGGCCGGTGGAGGCGGGCGCCGACCTCGCCGCCGAGATCGGCGAACAGGCCCTCCTCCGCCCGGAGGAAGCCCGGCTCGCGGTTTCGGCCGACGAGGAAGAACACGTTGAGGACGAGGAAGAACACGTTGAGGAAGTGTCGCCGGTGGGCGGCGTCCTGCCGTGCGAAGGGTCGCAGCGCGTCGGCGACTTCTGCGGCGAGTGCTGTCCGGACGGCGTCGTCGTCGGGAACGGCGAGCCCGATGCGCATGGGCAGGCCGGTTGTGTCGCTCATCAGCCGCTCCTGGACCGCCTGGTGGGCGACGAGGTCGCGGCGCTCGGGTCGCAGCCCGGGGGCGGTCTCGCCGACGCCGGTGAGCCTGTGGAGGTTCGCGGGGTGTGTCCGGGCGACCACGGAGCAGACGTACACGTCCGCGTCACTCCTCGCGGCGGCGGGCGGGCCTGCGGGCCGGCCGGGTGCGTTTCGGTTCGGGTTCCTTCTCCTCCTCGTCGTCCTGGTCGCGTCCCAGGTGGAGGGTGTCGGCCACGGCCTCGACCGCGCTGGAGAGCGCGCCCTTGCTCTTGCCGTGCGCTCCGCTCTCGGTCACCTCGCCGACGATGTCGGTGAGCTGGGCGGGTGCCTTGCGCCCGGCCTCGAGGTCCAGGCGGTTGCAGGCCTCGGCGAAGCGCAGGTAGGTGTCGACGCTGGCGACGACGATCCGGATGTCGATCTTCAGGATCTCGATGCCGACCAGGGAGACCCGGATGAAGACGTCGATGACCAGCCCGCGGTCCAGGATCAGTTCGAGGATGTCGTAGAGACTGCCGGTGCTCCCGCCACGGGAAACGCCGGCTTGGCTTTGCGGCGCCACAGTCATGGTGCCTCCCTTCGCCGCCTCCTCCGGCCGGGGGGAGACGGTTGCGTCGAGGTGCGCCGCGGAGTGCGGCGGGCTCTCAGGTCCCCCGGTCGATCTGTCCGCGGGTGTAGCGGCGGATCCGCTCGTACGCGACCAACTCGCCGTCCTCGTCGAGTGACACCCGGTAGCTGGCCATCACACTGGTCGTCTCCGGGATGCGTTCGAGCTCCACGACCTCGACGTCGGCCTGCCAGCCGTCGTCGGCGGGCCTGAGCGCCGAGACGGACTCCGGGGTCCGGCAAAGGAGTTCCGCGAGCTGCCGGGCGGCGTAGCGCATCGCCTGCGATGCCGGGATGCGGCGCCGGGGACGGCGAGCGGTCCCGCCCTCCGACCGCCGGGTACCGGCGGCGTCGGCACGTTCGGTGGGCGTCGCCGGTGCGGCTCGCCGCCGCGGGTGTGCCTCGCCTTTGATGCCTGGGCCTGGGGCCATGGGGCCTGCTCCGGTGTTCGGAGATCTCGTGCGTGCGGTGCGAGCGCGCCTGCCCCGATAAGACCGAATCATGCTGATCTGCGGCTAATTGAGGTGCGGATTCGGCCGTAGGCCTTGATGGCGGGGCCTACCGGCGCCTGGGGACCGCTCCCCGCCTCGGCGATATCCGATCCGAGGTCGCACGGAAGGTTGTGCATGCAGCATGTCGACTGCCCGCGGTTCGGTCGAAGTCGTGACAGCCCGACCGACCGCGCGCAAATCCCGTTGGATCGGGGCCGGCTGACACGTCGTCGGAGACGGTCTCGCAACACCGAGCCCGGCCGCCCGGCCCGCCGCGGAAAGCCGATCGCGAACGGGCCGACTGCCCGAGAAGTGGCAGGTCCCGAAAGGACAACCCATGCGGGACACCACCAAGATCGCCCTTGCTGCCGCCGTCGACGGCGGTTACGTGCTGGGGCGTGTCAAGAAGGGGCGTCTGGCGTTCGCCGCCGCCACCTATCTCGCAGGTCGGCGGTTCGGGCTCGAACCGCGCCAGCTTGCCACGGAGGGGCTGAGAAAGCTGGCAGAGGTGCCACAGGTCGCCGAACTGAACGAGCAGGTCCGTGGTGAACTGCTCGAAGCCGGCAAGCACGCGGTGGCGGCCGCAGCCAACAGGTGCATCGGCGAACTCGCGGACTCTCTGCGCGAGCGCACGCTGAACGTCGGCAAGCCGAAGCCGCAGGACGACGAGGACCAGGAAGAGGAGGAGCCGTTGGCCGAGGGCGAGGGACCGCCCGAGGACGAGCTCGAGGAGGAGGCCGAGGAGCCGGAGGAAGAAGAGGGCGAAGAGGAAGCAGAGGAGGAAGAGGGAGAAGCGGAGGACGCGGAGGAGCCGCCGCCCCCCGCGCCTCGCGCACCGCTCCCGCCTCCGCCGAGCGTCCCCGCGCCTCGCGCACCGCCGCGAAGTCCCCCGCGAAGTCGCCGGCCGCGCGGAAGCCGGCCAAGGACACCGCCGCCCCGGCGAGGAAGGCGGCAGCCCGGAAAGCTCCGGCGAAGAGCACCCCGACGGCCAAGCGGACACAGGCCCGCTCGAGCCCGTCCAAGACCGCGGCCGCCAAGGCCCCCGGCAAGAAGGCGGCCGCCCCGGCGAAGAAGACGGCGGCCAAGAAGACCACAGCCGCGAAGAAGACCGCTGCGAAGCCGTCCGCGCGCTCGACCGGGCGGAGGTAGGTCATGGCCGACACCGACACCGACACCGACACCGACACCGACACCGACACCGACACCAACACCGCGCAGAAGACCAACGAGTCCTCGGGTACGGACCGGCTGCGCGAGGAGGCCGTCCACTATCTCGGGGCCCAGGTGGAGCACCTGGTCGAGAAGGCCGGCGACAAGGTCTCCGATCTTATGGGTCAGCTCGGGGAGGTTGCCGAGAACGGGGGTGTGCTGCCGAAGGTGGGCGCCCGTGTCCTGCAGGGCGAGTCGCCGATCAAGGCCTTTCTCGGTGAGAAGGCGAAGAGCATCAAGGACAACGTCGTCGACAAGGTCAAGGGAGCCTTCGGCGGGGGCGGCAAGCCCGGGCGGAAGTCCGGCAAGAAGCCGATGAACGTGATCGAGACCCTCGACGTCGGCGTGCCCGTGCGCACCGCGTACGACCATTGGACCAAGTACGAGGACTTCAGTGGTTTTGCCAAGGGAGTGCAGAGCGTCTCGCAGGGCGACGAGGTCACCACCGACTGGAAGGTCAAGGTCGGGCCGTCGAAGCGCAGTTTCAAGGCGACCGTGCAGGAGCAGGTGCCGGACGAGCGCATCGTGTGGACCTCGGAGGGTGCCAAGGGCAGCACCCGCGGCGCCGTCAGCTTCCACGAACTCACTCCGGACCTGACCCGCGTCGTCCTCGTGGTCGAGTACTACCCCGCGGGCTTTTTCGAGAAGACCGGGAACATCTGGCGTGCCCAGGGCCGGCGGCTGCGGCTGGACTTCAAGAACTTCCAGCGCTACGTCTCCCTCACCAACGACGAGGCGGAGGGCTGGCGCGGCGAGATCCGCGACGGCGAGGTCGTCAAGATCCATGACGAGGCCATGGAAGAGGAGGAGGCCGCCCGGAACCAGGAGGAAGAGGAGGAGGACGGCGCGGCGTGAGTCCCCGCGGGACACCGCCGGTGTCCGGGGTCAGAGTCCGTCATCCCTGCGGGCCCGGTCGGTCGGCGAGCCCGGACCCGGCGGAGCCTGTCCGGTTTGGCGGCGGCCGGAGTCGCTCCGGCGGCACCCGCAGCGCGAGAAGAGCCGTGTCGTCGGTGCTGCCGGGCGGCACGGCCCGCAGGATCCCGTCGCAGAACTCCTCCAGAGGGAGCCCCACCACGCCCATGGCGTGGCTGCGCAGCCTCTCCAGTCCGGCCCCCAGGTCGGTGCCCGGGGCTTCCACGAGACCGTCCGTGAACAGCAGCAGCGTCGAACCGGCCGGCAGGTCCTCCAGGCCGTTAGGACGATCGGGATCGCCGCCCGCTCCGAGCACCAGCCCCTGGCCGGCCTCCAGGTAGCGTGCCGCGCCGCGGGACTGCGTCCCGGCGGCGGGTAGCAGGAGCGGCGGCGGGTGCCCGGCGCTCGTCCACCGCAACCGCCACGACCCGTCCGCGGGTGCCTCGACACAGGCGAGGATCATGGTGGCCATGGGCACGTCGGTCAGGCTGGTCATGGCGTCGTCGAGCCGTGCGACGACCGCCGCCGGCGCCTCGTGGCGGTCCCAGGCCAGTGCGCGCAGGATGTTGCGGAGCTGGGCCATGCGGGCGGCGGCCTGAAGATCGTGTCCGATCACGTCGCCGATCACCAGCGCGGTGGCGCCGTCCCTGAGCGGAAAGGCGTCGTACCAGTCGCCGCCGACCCGCGAGCCGGCCGGCGCGGGCTGGTACCTGGCGGCCAGCTGCAGGTCCGGGCTGTGCGGCAGCTCGGTGAGCAGATGGTGCTGCATGGCGGTGGCGATGTCGCGCTGCTCGCCGAACAGACGGGCGTTGTCGATCGCCACGCCCGCCCGGTGGCCGATGTCGGCGAGCAGGGCCAGCTCCTGCTCGTTGAAGGGATGGCCCGGTCCGGTGCGCACGGCGGTGACGGCTCCGGTGATCTCGCGGGCGCTGGTCAGCGGGACGACCGCGGCCGATGTCGCGCCCAGCGCGCGGAGGAACCCCACCTGGACGGCGGCGAGCGGGGCGTCCGGCGGTTCGGCCATCTCGCGCGTGCCGAGCACCACGGGCTCCGCACCGTGCAGCACCCGCACCAGTGCCGAGCGCGAGAGCGCCGTCGGGGACGGCAAGGGGCCCCGCCACGCCTCCAGGGCGGAGGACCGCCCCTCCGGGCCGAGGACGGCCACCCGGCGCACCTCGCCCTCGGCGGTCCGCAGGTCCACGGCCACCCAGTCGGCGAGCCGGGGGACGAGGAGCGGGCCGAGCAGGTCCACCGCCTCCTCGACGTCCAGGGTCTCGGAGAGCACCTCGGTGATGGCGCTCACCAGGGTCAGCCGCTCGGTCAGGTCCTCCAGCAGGTCGATCCGGGCGGCCTCCCGTCCGTCGGGCGCACTGCTTCCCGCGATATCGGCGAACAGCACGGCGAGGCCCACCGTCCGACCCCCGTGCACGACGGGCGCCGCCGACCAGCGCACCGGAAGCGCCCTGCCGTCGCCGGTCAGGAAGGCATCGGTCTCACCCCACGCGGGCCTGGCCTGCTCGGAGACCGCCAGCAGCAGACACTGCGAACGCGGAACCCGGGCACCGGTGGGGCCCCGGTGCAGCAGGTCGTGGGCGTCGGCACCCACCATGGCCGCCGCCGGGCGGCCCAGCAGGGCCTCGGCCCGCGGGTTGGCGGCCAGGATCCGTCCACCGGCATCGATCAGGAGCAGCCCGGCCGCGAGCCCCGTGAACGCCGAGCTCAGCAGCTGCTGCTCGTCTCCCGGATCGCCGGGGCCCTGCAGCGGGTCGAACGCCATCGCGCCGCCTCCGGCTAGAGCCGCTGCTCCGGGCTGGAGGTGGCAGAGGATCCCACGCCGCCGGTCACGAGCGCGTACGCGTGGGCCAGCTCCACCAGGGCGCGGTGGTGCTGCCCGCTGTAGCGGCCCAGCGCCCGGGTCTCCGCACTGATCGCCTTCAACAGCTCGGTGCGCGCGTCGGCCTCCGCCGAGAGCCTCTCGGCCGGAGACTCCTTCGAAGTCATCGCTCCTCCTCTCGCAGGTCCCTCCGGCGGCCCGGTGTCAACCGTCGGGGCCGCCCGTCGGTTCCATCTTGCGGCCCCGCTCCACCCCTGCGCCTGCCCGCGGGACCGGGGGTGCCGTCGCCGGGGCGTGTGCCGTGTCGGCCGGATCGCCGCCCCGAGGCAGTGCCGACTCCCGCCGCAGGGGGTCCGCGAGGCCCCGGAGGCGGGCGGCTCCGCCGCCGAGGTGATGGCGAGGGAAGCACGACCTGGCGGATTCACCGCCGACGACGCGGACCCCATCTGGCGCGGGGGTGGCTTCAGCCGTTGCGCCCAGCACCGCGATCGGGTGCGCTCATGTCCCCCGTTCGGGGGGTGCCGTCGGCGAGCCCGTAGCGCAGGTACACGATGCCCCTCGGACTGGCTACCGGCGGTTCGAGGAGTGTGACGTTCGTGGGGACCGCGCCACCGTCGAACACCTTCTTTCCGACGCCGAGCACGATCGGGTGCACCCAGAGATCGAGACGGTCGAAGAGCTTCTCGCGCAGGAGGGTCTGCACCAGGTTCAGGCTCCCGACGACCTTCACGTGCTCGTGCCGGTCACGGACCTCGCGCACCGCGCCGGCCAGGTCCGGGCCGAGCTGCACGGATCCGGCCCACGAGAGGTCGGGCCTGCCACGGGAGGCCACGTACTTCGGGACGCTGTTGAAGAGCGTGGCGATCTGATCGTCCTCGCCGCCCTCCTGGTGCGGCCAGTAGGCGGCGAAGATGTCATACGTCCGCCGGCCGAGCAGGAGGGCGTCCGTGCCCTCGTACGCGGCACCGACCTGCGCCCCGGCGGCCTCGTCCAGCAGGGGTGCCTGCCAGCCGCCGAACGGGAACCCCACCGGGTCCTCGTCGGGGCCGCCGGGCGCCTGCCCGACGAGGTCGAGGGTTGCGAACAGCTCGATGTGGATGAGGCCCATGCCCTACTCCCGGTGATTGGTTGGCTCGGTCGGAGATGGCCGGACCTGCGGGAACGCGCAAACTCATCACTGCGACGCCACCCGTGTCGGCGCATCGGTCACCACTCCGTCCCGCGGTCAGCGTCCTTCCAACGCCTTGCAGTAGGGCTCGGCAGGTACGCCGTGCGCCTTGAGCCGTTGAAGAGGCTCCTGGCAGCCGCAGGGCGTTCCCTTCCGGCCGGTGGGGGCCGTCGCCGCGCCGGGTGCACCGGTCGTCGGCGTGGTGCCGGAACCGCTTCGGCTGCAGATCTCCCCGTGAACTGCACGGCTGCTGCTGCTCGTCCCGTCGCGCCGGAGCCCGTCGGGCAGATGGTGGCCTGCGGCCGCGAGCCGGCTTCGGCTGCCGGGACGGAGCCCGCGAACCACGTCGCGGTCGTGCTGGACGGCACGGTCATTTCCCACCCGCGGGCGGATGACCATGGCGCTCACCACCGGCTTCACGCAGATCACGGGCGGCTTCGACCACGCACAGGCCGCGGCCCTGGCCGCCCAGCTCTTGACCAGCCGCCTCCCGACGTCCATGCGAGCGAGCACCCCGTAGCGCCCGAGCCGCCTCGTGATGGTGAGCCAGCCGCCCCCGCCGCACTCGGGTGGCGACAGAGCATGTGATGCTCCCCGCGAACCGGCCCGCACCGAACGTCCCGGAGCGCTCGGCGAATCGCAGCCGGACGAAACCCCCTCCTGGGCCCGTCAGGTGAGTCAGTTGTCCAGCAACGGGTCGGGGTCGGCCAGCGCCGTCCAGCGCGCGGGGCGGGGGTCCGGTTCGGCCGCGGGGTCGGTATCCGGGGAAGGCAGGGGGAGGTCGGCCCAGACGGTCTTGCCGCCGTGCCCGTCGGGGGTGCAGCCCCAATCGGCGGCGATCCGGTCGACGACGACCAGGCCGTGTCCGTGCGGCGTCTCGGGCCGGTGCGGCTTCACCAGGCTCGGCGGGGTGGGGTCGGGGTCGGTGACGGCGATGCGCAGCCGCCCAGGAGCGCGGTGTAGCCGGAGGAAGAGGGGCCGGCCGCCGTGCTCGGCGGCATTGGCGAGCAGCTCGGCCGCCACGAGAACGGTGTCGGCGGCCACCTGGCCGGCTGCGGTCGGCAGGTGCCAGTCGGCGAGGGCGGCCCTGGTGAAGGCCAGGCCCTCGCTCACGCACTCCGGTTCGCCGCCGGGCAGGAAGTCCAGTCGACGCCGGTCCGAAGCCACGGGGTGAGGGGAGGAGCACATGACGGTTCCTGGTCGATGGCCGAAGGATCTCCGTTCGAGCGTCTGCCCCGACCGAAGCCGTCTACGCGTCGAAGGCGGGCGGTTCCTCGACGTGCCGCGCCCGGTCGGCTGCCGCGGTCCGGGCCCGCAGCAGGACGTTCAGTCCGCCGGAGTCGAGGGTTCCCCCGCTCAGGTCGACCGCAAGGCGGGGCGGGCGGATGGCGGCGCGTTGCGCTCGGTGCCGCCCACGTGCCGCGGGCCGGGTTCGGTGCGCGGGTGTGGGGGTAGGCGAGCCGGGGTTCACCCCGGGGCGGCGCTGCCGCCGGGCCTCGGGTCGTCGAGGGGAGTGGGTCGGGTCATGTCTGGTCTGTCGGTGACGAGGGGTTCCCGAGTGCAGGGGCCGGTGCTGTTCCTGGAAGGGGAGATCGATCGGCACAGCGTCCCCACCCTGGCCGAGGCCCTGGAGGATGCGGTGGATCTTTGTCCGCGCGGGGCGGCGATCACGGTGGACATGGCGATGGTGGACTTCTGCGACTCCTCAGGCCTCAACGCCCTACTGAAAGCCCGTGACCGCGCCGGCCGGGAAGGGGTCCCGGTGCGGGTGGCGCGGCCCTCCCGCCAGGTGGCGCGCCTGCTGAGGCTCACCGCTACCGCGGGTCTGTTCCAGTTCCAGGCCGACGGCGCACGCTGACGCTGCGCCCGCCGACCGGGGCCGGTTGCTGTGCTCCGGCTGCCGGCGGCGCCGTTGTGCCGTGCCTGGGCGAAGTCGTCCGGGCCCGCCGGTTTCCGGCATCGGTCTCCGACTCGTCCGGGCGACTGAGCAGGGCGGGCGGGCCGCTCTCGGATTCGGCCGGTGAATCCCCGAGCAGGTGCCCCATGAGCCCGTAGCCCGGCACCGCCGTGAGCCCCGGTGTCCCCGGACCCGCCGTCGCTCCCGGCCGGGGCCGAGAGCGGGCGTCCTGCAGGCGCAGGGCCCTCGCAGGGCGTGCGGTAGGACGACGGGCCGCCGCCCAAGGTCGACCAGGGAGGTGATCGTCGTGACGCGACAGCTGTCCCGCTGGATGCTGACGTTTCCCGGCCCCGCGGGCTCCCACGGCGAGCAGGACGCCGTCGTGGTGGAGGCGCAGGCGGGATACGGCCTCCACGGGTTCCCGATCTACGAGGACGCGGACCGCACGGTGCGGGTCGAGATTGAGGACGGCGGCCTGGTCCACGTTCTGGACCTCGTGGGTCGGCCGGTGCCGGACACGCCCGTCCACGCGCAGCCGCTCGGTTGATCGTTCGGTACCCGGGCCGTCGGGCCCGCCGCGTCGCGACCCGTTGGCTCTTCGGCTCGCCCGCGCCTGGAGGGCGGCGGCCATGGCGCTGCCCCGTCTTCCTCAGCACCCTCGCGGCTTGGGCCGCGCCGGCGCACGCATGACCGCGTTCGTCCGAGCTGCCATCGGGACCGGAACGGAATCCGGCGGGTTTCGGGTCGGTGACAGCGGTTACGCGCGTTCCAGGGGCTGACCGGTCCCGTGCGACCGAGCGGAGCAGAAGGAGCCGGCCGATGAAGGTCTCCGACTACGTACTGCAGCGCCTCAGGCAATGGGAGGTCGACCACGTCTTCGCCTATCCCGGCGACGGGATCAACGGACTGCTGGCGGCCTGGGGCAGGGCCGAGGACCGGCCCCGGTTCGTGCAGGCCCGGCACGAGGAGATGGCCGCATTCCAGGCCGTCGGCTACGCCAAGTTCTCCGGCCGGACGGGCGTGTGTGTCGCCACCTCGGGGCCGGGCGCCATTCACCTGCTGAACGGCCTGTACGACGCGAGGCTCGACCATGTACCGGTGGTGGCGATCGTCGGCCAGACCGACCGCAGCGCGATGGGCGGTTCCTACCAGCAGGAGGTCGACCTGCTGACCCTGTACAAGGACGTGGCCTCGGAGTTCTGCGAGATGGTCACCGTTCCCGAGCAGCTGCCGAACGTGCTGGACCGAGCGATGCGGGTGGCCGCGGCCAGGCGCACCGTCACCGCGGTGATCATCCCGGCGGACGTGCAGGAGCTGGAGTACGAGCCGCCGGCACACGCCTTCAAACAGGTCCCCTCCAGCCTCGGCACCGGTCGGTGGGCGCCGATCCCGGCGGAGGAGGACCTGGCCCGCGCGGCCGAGATCCTCAACGCGGGAGAGAAGGTCGCGATGCTGGTCGGGCAGGGCGCCCGGCACGCCCGCGCGGAGGTCGAGGAGATCGCCGAGCTGCTCGGCGCCGGGGTGGCGAAGGCGCTGCTCGGCAAGGACGTCCTGCCGGACACCCTGACGTACGTGACCGGGGCGATCGGCCTGCTCGGCACCCGCCCGTCCTACGAACTGATGCGGGACTGCGACACCCTGCTGGTGGTCGGCTCCAGCTTCCCCTACACCCAGTTCCTGCCCGAGTTCGACCAGGCCCGGGCGGTCCAGATCGAGCTCGACCCGTCGATGGTCGGGCTGCGCTACCCGTTCGAGGCCAACCTGGTCGGCGACGCCGCCGAGTCGCTGCGCCGCCTGATCCCGCTGCTGGAGCACAAGGAGGACCGCACCTGGCGCAAGACCGTCGAGGAGAACACCGCCCGCTGGTGGGAGGTCATGCAGCGCCGCGCCGAGGTGCCGGCGGACCCGCTCAACCCCGAGCACGTGGTGCACGCCCTCGACGCCCTGCTGCCCGAGAACGCGATCCTCGCCGCGGACTCCGGGTCGGCCGCCAACTGGTACGCCCGGCACCTGCGGATGCGCGGCACCATGCGCGGCTCGCTCTCCGGCACCCTCGCCACCATGGGCCCCGGCGTGCCCTACGCGATCGGCGCGAAGTTCGCCCACCCGGACCGGCCGGCCATCGCGATCGTCGGCGACGGCGCCATGCAGATGAACGGACTCGCCGAGCTGATCACCGCGGCCAAGTACCACCAGGAGTGGTCGGACCCACGGCTGATCGTCGCCGTCCTCAACAACCACGACCTCAACCAGGTCACGTGGGAGATGCGCGCCATGCAGGGCGCCCCCCGGTTCGAGGCCTCGCAGAGCCTCCCGGACGTCCGGTACGCCGACATCGCGGTGCTCCTCGGCCTGTACGGCGTACGGGTCGAACAACCGGAGGACGTGGAGCCGGTGTGGCGTCAGGCCCTCGCCTCTGACCGCCCGTTCGTCATCGACTTCCGCACCGACCCGGCCGTGCCGCCGATCCCGCCGCACGCCAGCTGGGACCAGATCACGTCGGCCGCCTCCGCGGTGCTGCACGGCGACAGCGACCGCGCCGCCGTGGTGAAGCAGGGCATGAAGGCCAAGATCCAGGAGTTCCTGCCCGGCCGGGGGAAGGGGTGAGCGCGATGACGCGGGGCACCGCGGCGCCCGCCTCGCGTACTCGTTCTCTCCGGCCGCCCGGCGAACGCCGCGGCCCGGTGGGAGCCGGTGCGCATCAGACCGGGCAGCACGGTCGTCACGGAGATACCGTCGGCGGCGAGTTCGGCCCGCAGGCCCGCCGACAGCCCGGCCAGCGCGAACTTGGCCGTGACGTAGGGCAGCAGGTGGGGAGCCGGGACACGGCCGCCGATCGACGCAATGGTGACGATCGTCCCGCTGCGGCGCTCGCGCATGCCCGGCAGGGCGGCGAGCACCAGCCGGACGGGCGCCCGCACCCCGTCCGGACAGCGGGCGGCATCGGTGTGGTCGGCGTCTACGTCCCCGAGGACCCGGAGGCCGCCACCGAGGGCGCAAAGGAGGGCCGGATCGGCTTCGATTACGGCACCTTCTTCACCAAGGGCCAGCGGATGGGCACCGGCCAGTGCCCGGTGAAGCGGTACAACGCCCGGCTGCGCGACCTCATCGTCGCCGGGCGGGCGGAGCCGTCCTTCCTGGTCTCCCACGAACTGCCGCTCACCGAGGCCCCCCGGGGCTACCGCTGCTTCGACCACCGGGACGACGGCTGGACGAAGGTCCTGCTGCACCCGACGGTCCTTGCGGCCTGACCGCGCACCGCACGGACGGAGGAACGACACCATGACGGACCGCGAGGGCGAGCGGTGGCTCGCCATCTACCTCAACGACCACCTGGCCGGCGCCTACGGCGGTGCGGCGCTCGCCCGCCGGATCGCCCGTGAGCATCCGACCGACCCGGACTCCCCCGACCTGCGGTCGCTGGCCCGGGAGATCGCCGAGGACCGCGACGAACTCGTCGCCCTGATGCGGGCGCTCGGCGTCCGGCCCCGGCGGCACCGGATGCTGCTGGGTGCGGCCGCGGAGCTGGCCGGCCGGCTGAAGCTCAACGGGCGGGTACTGCGCCGCTCGCCGCTGAGCGACCTGCTGGAGACCGAGGCGATGCGCTCCGGTGTCCAGGGCAAGACCGCGCTCTGGCGGGCGCTGCGGGCGGCGTCCTCGGACGACCTGCTCGACGCCCGGCTGCGGCGCCTGTCGGCGCGGGCCGACCGCCAGGCGGAGGTACTCGACGCCCGGCACGCCGAGGCCGCCGAGCTGCTGCGGCACGCCCTCGACCGGACCTGGCGGGCGGCGAAGCACCCCGATCGGGTGCACGGCACCGTGCCGGAGCACGTCTGACCGCACCGGCCGTCAGCTCTGCGCGGCGACGGCCACGCAGAGCACGGCGACGCCGACGGCCAGCCAGGCGAGGTAGTCGCCGAGATGGCCGGAGTGCAGGCGCCGCAGGCCGCGCACGGCCCGGGCGGCGGCCCGCGGCGGTGGGTGTCAGGCTGCCGGTGCACCGCGAGGAGGGCTAGCGCGACGGCCAGGCCCGCGGACAGCAGTCCGAGGAGCACCCCGGCCGCCGTCCACCCGGCCTCCGCCGCGGGCGGGAGTTCCGCGCTGCCCGCCACGACGGCGGCCCGGTACGCCGCCGGGTCGGTGGTGCCGCGCGCCAGGGCGGGGGCGACCGCGGGCAGGGTGCCGAGGAGCAGGCCGAGCAGGAGCAGTGCGCCGGGGAGGCGCCTCCCGCGGCGAGAGTGGCCAGGCCGACGAGGGTGAAGGAGGCGGCCGCGGCGCAGTCCGTGACGTCGAGGACGGCCAGCGGTCGCAGCCGCCGCAGGGCGCGGTAGTCGGCGGCGACGTACGCCAGGTGCAGGGCGGTGGCGAGCACGACGCCGCCCTGGAAGCCGCCGCCGGGGCTGAGTTGGCCGTGGGCGACGATGTAGACGCCGACGACGAGGGCCACCGGCAGCAGCAGGGTGCCGAAGAGCCGGGTGGTGGGCAGGACGCGTCCGGCCTCGGCCCGGCGGTGGCGTTCGTCGCGGGCCTGGCGCAGCAGCAGGGTGGGCGAGCGCCGCCGCCAGGGCCCGGTCGCCGTACGGGTGGCTCGTCGAGCCGAACGGCGGCAGGTCGGTGCAGGCCGCGGCGAAGAACGCGGCGATCACCGCGGCGGCGGCGAGCGCCAGGATCAGCCGGGCGCGGGCCGTCACCGCGCATCCTCGTCCTGGTCGTCGGGGGCCCGATGGCGGCTGATCCTGCGGACCGTCAGCAGGATCAGCAGCGGGGTGAGGGCAGTGCCGACGGCCAGCTGGGAGAGGGCGACGTCGGGTGCCTGGAGGACGGCGAACAGCACGGCGAGGCCGAGGCCCAGGGCGGACAGCACGACGGCCTGCCGGACCGGGTCGCGGGTGAGGACGGCACCGTCGCGGCGGTCACCACCCACAGCAGGGCGGCGCCGATCAGCCAGTCGTTCACTCGGCTCCCCCGTCCTCGTCCTGCCGGGCGGCGCGGCCGACGGCGATCGTGGTGACGGTGCCGCCGGCGGCGAACAGCAGGCCGATGAGCAGCGTCTTGGCCGCCGCCCGGCCGAGGCCCTGCTCGACGGCGACCGCCGTCGCGATCAGCGGCAGTCCGGCACAGGAGGCGGGTGCGAGCGCGTGCAGGCGCATCGGCGTGCCGCGCAGCCGTACCAGGGCGAAGGCCGACAGCAGCACGAACGCCACGCCCGTCCAGAGCGGCACCAGGGCGGTGGTGTGACCGGCCGTCATTCCGTTCCTCCGTCCGTGGTGTCGTGGTCGTCGTCGCGGTCGTGCTCGTCGCCGCGGCCGGTGACGAAGCGGGTGAAGACGAGTGTCCCGGCGGGGGCGAGGACGGCCAGCACCAGCGCGAGGTCCTGGCAGGACGGCCGGTCGTAGGCCTCGCGCAGCAGCAGGAACACCGCGCCGACGACGCTCGACAGCAGGCAGAGCCCGATGAGCCGGCCGACGGTGCCGCCCCTCGACAGCGCCCACACGCAGGCGGGGACGTCGGCGGCGAGCAGAACCAGGGCGGCGGCGGTCCAGGCGTTCACCGTCGCTCTCCCGGGTCGGTGACCGCCTGCTCCACCGGCCCCGGGCGCCGGTCGAGGGTGTGCAGCAGGGGGTCGTCCTCGTGTGGCAGGTCGAGGACGCAGGTGTCCGGCGAGGCGGCCAGCACGACGCCCGCCCATCCGGGGTCGGCGCCCTCCCGCAGGACGGTCCGGCGTACCGTCGCTCCGTCGTCGCGGCGCCGCACCACCGCGGCCGACAGCGCGGCGCACCCGCACAGCACCGCCCACGGCAGCCGCAACACCGCCTGCCCGGCGCCGCGGGCACCCCGCCACCCGACACCCGCGGCGCGGCGCATGGCGCGGGCCGCGCAGGCCGCACCGAGCGCCGCCGTGGCGGCGACCAGTGTCTCGACGGGCGACACGGTGCTGATCGACACCACCGTCACTCCCGTCAGCGCGGCCCACCAGACGGCGATCTCGACCAGACCCGCGGCCACCGCCTTGTCCTTCCGTCGAACGGCCATCTGTTCATCGGCCGTCCGGGCCGAGGGCCCGAGCGGCGGTCAGTCCGGCGGCTCGACGGGCTCGGCCGGGCCGGGTTCGGTGTCCGGTTCCCCGTCCGGCGGCCGCGGGTGGGGCGGTTCCGGCGGTGGGGTCGGCGAGCCGGGAGGCGGGGGCGGGTCGGGCGGCACCGGGGTGACGTCCGGGTCGGGGGACACGGGGACGGATCCCATGGTGGTCACTCCTGTCGTACGGGGGTCGGAGGCGCGCCGGGGCTCTGCCGCGCTCCGTCCCGGATCCATCGGGGTCTGCGGGCCGGGGATCCGTGACGCTGGCCCGGGCAGCGCCAGCAGGGTGGCGACGGTGCTGCCGCCGACCCAGTACTCGCGTCGCGCGGGGTGGTCGGCGGCGTACAGCACCGCGCGGGCGGCGACCTCCGGCTGGTAGATCGGCGGCACCGGCTGCGCCCGCTCGGACAGCCGGGAGCGCACCCGGTCGAACTGCGGGGCGTTGACGGCGGGCATCTGCACCATCGTCGTCCGGACGGCGGTGCCGGAGGCGAGGAGTTCGCAGCGCAGTGCCTCGTGCCAGCCCTGGATCGCGTGCTTGGCGCCGCTGTAGGCGCTCTGCAGCGAGATGCCGCGGTAGGCCATCGCCGGGCCGACCTGGACGACGGTGCCGCGGCCCCGGGGCAGCATCCGGCGCAGCGCGGCGCCGGTGGCGTACACGTAGCCGAGGTAGGAGACCTCGGTGACGCGGCGGAACTCCTCGGGAGTGATCTCGGTGAAGGGGGCGAAGACGGAGGCGAAGGCGTCGTTGACCCACACGTCGATCGGGCCGAGTTCCTCCTCGGCCCGCCGGGCGGCGGCCTCGACGGAGTCCGGGTCGGCGACGTCGGCCTCGATGGCGATCGCCTTCGCGGCACCGGCCGGCTCGGCCTCGTGGACGGCGCCGTCGAGTCCGGCGCGGCCGCGGGCGATCAGCGCGAGCCGGTCGCGGCGTGCGGCGAAGGCGGCGGCGCAGGCCCGCCCGATGCCTCCGCTCGCCCCGGTGATCACGACGGTCCGGGCGGCGGCTTGGTGGTCTGTCATACCGTGCGGCTTTCCGCTCCGGGTCCGGGCAAACGGGGGCGGGGTGGCCACGTGCCGGGTCAGGACCGCAGGGCCGGCAGGACGAGTTCGCGGTAGGCGTCGAAGAAGACCTCCTGGTCGGGGCCGACCTGGCCGACGTACACCTCGTCGAAGCCAGCCCGGACGTAGCCGCGCACCGTGTCGATGTGCTGCTGGGCGTCGTCGCCGCAGGTCACCGCCTCGGCGACCATCGCGCGGGTGACGAGCCCGCTGGCCTGCTCGAAGTGGGCGGGCGTGGGGAGGATCTGCGCGAGTTCGCCGGGCAGGAGTTCGGTGGGCCACAGCCGGTGGACGGTGTCGACCGCCTTGTCCCGGTTGCTGCTCCAGCAGACCTTCGCCCCGCCGACGACGGGCTTGCCCGCGCCTCCGCCGTCCCGGAAGGCCGCGACCAGGTCGGCGTCGGGCGTCATGGTGACGAAGCCGTCGCCGATCCGGCCGGCCAGCTCGGCCGCGTTCGGCCCGAAGCCCGAGACGTACACCGGCAACGGCCCGTCGGGCGGGGTGTAGAGCCGGGCGTTGTCGACCGTGTAGTGCCGGCCGCGGTGGCTGACGAGCCTGCCGGTGAACAGCTCCCTCATCACCGCGACGGCCTCCTCCAGCATCGCGGCACGATCGTCGAAGGACGGCCACCGGTCGCCGTGGATGTGCTCGTTGAGCGCCTCCCCGGTGCCCACGCCTAGGGCGAAGCGGCCGCTCAGCAGCACGCTGGACGTCGCCGCGGCCTGGGCCGTGACAGCGGGGTGCAACCGCACCGTCGGACAGGTCACGAGGGTGGTGACCGGCAGGTCGACGGCCTGCGACAGTGCGCCGATCACCGACCAGACGAACGGGCTGTTGCCCTGCGCGTCGTTCCACGGGTGGAAGTGGTCGGAGATCGCCAGCCGGGTGAAGCCCGCCTGCCGCGCGCGCCGGGCCTGGTCGATCAGCTCGGCGGGCGTGAACTCCTCGCACGACAGGAAGTAGCCGTAGTCGGTCATGGCATGGTGGTCCTCTCTGTGCCGGCCCCTTGCGGCGGCTACCCCGGGCGGCGCGGCGGACACGTCGGCGCGCGGCCCGGGAGGACTGCTCAGGAGGACAGCAGCGCGGTGATGCACCCGTCCCAGTCGATCCGGGCACCCTCCGACCCGACCGGGACGAGTTCGGTGGTGGCGGCCAGGAACCGCGCCAGGTGGCCGAGCGGCGTGTGCAGCAGGGCGGTGTCGGCGCTCCGGCCCAGGGCGACGAACAGGTCGGTGCCACAGCACGGCTCGACGCGGACGTCGCCGTCCCCGGCCGGTCCGTGCAGGCCGGCCAGCAGCAGCTCCCGGGAGACGATCCAGGTCGCTCCGGGGTCGAAGGCCCGGAAGTCGAGGTGGACGGCGAACGGATCGTCGGCGCGGTACCGCAGAACGGCGTCGATGTCGTGGACCGAGTCGGCTCCGGTGATCAGCCGCATGGGCATGCGGGCGGTGACACCTTCCATCTGTGCGCTGTCCCTTCGCCGACCGGTACCGCGTACGGTGTGGCCCCCGTCTGCCCCCTGCTCCCGTACTCACACCCGTCGATGACGCCCCGTCATGATGGCTCGGCGAGCCGGACCGCGGCCTCCAGCAGGAGCGCGTGGACGAAGGCCTGCGGCAGGTTGCCGCGCAGCTGGCGCTGGGCGACGTCGAACTCCTCTGCGTACAGCTCTGCTGGCCCGCACGCGGCGCGGTTGCGTTCGTACCAGCGCACGGCCTCGACGGGTTTGCCGCGCTGGTGCTCGGCCACAGCCATGACGAAGCCGCAGAGCAGGAAGGCCCCCTCGGCGTCCTCCAGGGGGCGGCGGTCGTGGCGGAAGCGGTAGACGTAGTGGTCCTGGACGAGGTCGGTACGGACGGGCCGCAGGGTGGCCGTGGTCCGCGGGTCGTCGGCGGGCAGGGCAGCAGCAGTGCGGCGTCCACCGCGGGGTCGGTCTGGGTGCGCTGCCAGCGGCCGGCTGGTTCGCACCCGCCGCCGGCCTGCCGCTGCTCTCGACGGACGCCGCGCGCGCCGCCCGGGCCGTCGTGCAGGCCGCGGAACGGGGCCGCCCCGAGCTGGTGCTCACCTCGGCGGCCAAGCTGGGCAGCCGGGACTACGGTCTCGCACCTGCCACCACCAACCGTGCGCTCACGCTGGCCGCCCGGCTGCTCCCGGCCGCCGGGGTGAGGCCGATCCCCCGGTTGCGGGGACGGCCGCTGCAGCCGCGGCCGAGCGCAGGTACCCGCTGGTCGGCACGCTGACCGGGCCGGGGGACCGCGCCGGACGCGGCACCAACGAGCCGCAGTGACAGTCCGTCGGCCTGGAACCTCCCGCCGATCTGGAACCTCGCGCTACAGCCGCTCCTCCATGCCGACGGCCTCCCGGAGGCGCTCGTGGGCGTCGCCCGGCTGGTCCTCCTGAAGTTCGAGCAGTGCCTCGGCGATGGCGTCGAGCTTGCGCTGGATCGCGTGCTCGGCGCGTCGCTCCGAGTTCTTCAGCATGGCGAGCAGAAGCAGCGTGACGGCGGTCATCGTGTCCCCGACGACCAGTTGCCACTCCGCGCCGAGCCCCGCCGCGTGCACGGCCACGAACGCCGCCACCAGCAGCAGGCACAGGCCGGCGAACAGCGGCGAGGCGGTGAAGTTCGACGCCAGCTCGGCGAACCGCTCGAACGGGCCCCGGCGGCCGTCCCCGCCCTTCCGTGCCGGATGCTGCAGGGTCATCGCCGCGTCCTCTCGTTTCCGGCCCTTCCGGATCCACGTGGATTGACCTGGTCACCGCCGGGCACACGCCGAGCGGGAAGGTGATCGATCATGGTTGCGCTGTTGCTCGTCCTGCTGTTGATCCTGGTGCTGTTCGGCGCCGGGTTCGCCCTCCACCTGCTGTGGTGGATCGCGCTGGCCGTGCTGGTCCTGTGGCTGGTGGGCTTCTTCGTCCGAGGTACCTCCGGGCAGTCCCGGTGGTACCGCTGGTGACGGTAGCCCGGGCCTCGGGCGGAAGGCCCGAGGCCCGGGCGGGTCCGGTGCACCGAGGTGTCCCGGACCCCGCCCTGCCCGTTCGGTCCGGCAAGCCCGGTGCGATGGGCCACGGCGCTCTCCTTCCGTCCACCCCGCGCCTGCCCGGCCCGCGGATCGGGAATCAGCCCTGCCGGACCGCGCGGCCGGCCCCGGACGGGCAGCCGCCCGAGCGGGACACACGGCCGCGAGGAGCCAACGATGAACATCCGCAAGCGCACCCCGGACGGCGACCGTCGACCCGGGGAACGGCACGACTACCCGCACGCCCCGCACGGACCGGGCCGCACCTCGCCGCAGTGGCGACCCCAGGAGCCGCTGCGCCGCGGCACCGAGCCGGTCACGGCCCGCACCGACCTGGAGCTCAGGCGTCTGCTGTCGCGGATCTTCCTGGGCTTCTTCGTGGTGGGCACGGTCGCCTTCGCCGTCCTCGCCGGGACGGCGGGCACGGGGCCCGCCCCGAACGGCACCACCTTCGCCGTCTTCGCGCTCCTCTGCCTGGCCTTCGCCGGCATCGCCGCGCTCGACCTCGTGGTGATCCGCCGCCGTATGGCCGCGGGGCAGGGCAGGCACCGGCGCGTACGGTGAGCCGGTTCCGGTACCTGCCCGGACGGCGGGTCGCCGTGAAGCGCAGGGCAGTTGGAGGCGTGGGAGCGCCATGCCCGGGCAGGCGCTCCGCAGGCCCGAAGCGAGGAGGTGAGGGTGATGGCCAGGATCCGGATCTCCCCAAAGCCCGGCCGCGGCCGCCCGCGGCCCCCGATCGACCTGCGGACCCCGTCCGGTCGCCCGCTGCCGTACTGACGCAGCAGCGACCGCGCGAACCGAAAGAGCCTCAGCACCCAGCCGTCCCGGCCGGGTGAAGCTCGTACAGGGCGAAGGCGTGCCGGACGACCGGCTGCGCCACGTTCCTTACGGGCACCCCGCCGGCGGTCATCCCGTGCTCGGTGCCGGCGTGGGCGTGGCCGTGGACGGCCAGATCCGCCCGGCCCCCGTCGATGGCCTCCGCCAGCAGGTAGCTGCCGAGGAGTAGGACCCGGCCGAAGTCGCAGTGGTGCTCGGAGAAGGCGGTGAGTTGACTGACCAGCAGGTCGGTCGGTGCCAGGACGGGCATCCACACCGAGTCCACCGGCCGGGCGGCCGCCCGCTCCAGCAGGTCCGCGCTGACCGGCCGGTCGGAGAGGAAGAAGATCAGGTCGACCGGCCGCCCCTGGAACTCGGTCTTGACCAGCCAGTCCTCCGGCGGCGACCACACGTGCAGCCCCGACCTGGTGAGGACCTCGCTGACGGCGTCGATCTCGTCCCGCAGCACGCAGAAGTCGGTGTCGTGCAGCGTCCGCCGCGGCACTCCGTGCGCGTAGGCGGCGACGCTGCCGGCGAGCGCGAAACGGCGGCCGCTCGCCCTGAGCAGCCGCGCCACCTGCTTGGTCGCCTCCAGGATGCCCTGCGACGGGTCCTGGTCGCCGTTCCCGGCCGCCCCGGTCGAGGGGGCCGTCGGTGCGGAGCGGGAGATACCGGGTCGGTCACGCAGGGACCTCCCGTGGTCGACCGTCCGTGGGGACGAAGCCGCGTCCTGCGCCGGTTCGACCGTCCTGGCGGCCGGCCGTCCGTTCGGGACACCTTGTCGGCCTCCGCCGGGGACGGGCTGACCCGCTTCCAGCCATTGCGGCCGGTGCGAAACCACGGGATCGGCACGCCATGAGCCGAGCGGCGTTTTGCCAGGTGGGAAGCCGGGCAGGCGAAACCGGTACTCCGTGACCGCACTACCGGAGGAGGAGCCATGGAGGACATCCCGCAGGGCGGCGCCGGGGGAGTGCCCGGCCACCACGACGACGAACAGGACGACCGGAGGACGCCAACGGTGAAGACCGTACGTGCGGGCACACCGGTCGCCGAGCAGGACGCCGACGCGGAGCACCCGCCGTCCGACGCGCAGTCCGACGACGGTTCCTCCGAGGCCGACTGATCCCATCCGTCCGGTCATAGGGAACGGGCCATGGAACACGAGGAATTCCGCCGCCTGGTGCGAGAAGCGGGCGGCTACGAGGACGACGGCACGGACGAGGCGGTCACCACCGTGCTCGGCCTGCTGGGCGAACTGCTGGGAACGGGCCCCGCCGAGGCTCTCGCGGACCAACTCCCCGAGGAACTGGGCGACCTGGTCCTGACCGACTCGGACGGCGAGGAGGCCCACTGGACCACCGAGGGCTTTCTCGGCCGGCTCGCCGAGGCACGGGACACCACCGCCGACGAGGCCGTCGTGGACGCTTCCGCCGTCCTGCGCGCTGTGGCCGAGGCCGTGGACGACAGCGAACTCGACGCCCTCGTCACCGAACTTCCCGCAGGGTTCGCCGACCTCCTCGGCCACCCCGAGCTCACCTGAGCCCGACCGCTCCACCCGTGAGGAGTCCGTCGTGCCCAACCACTCGAACTCCCGCCCCCGCACGCAGCGCCCCACCGCGCGGGAGGAGGCACACCACGAGCAGGCCATCCTCACCGCGATCAGCGCACTCTTCGACGACCTCGCGGCGCTCGGGCCGGGCGAACAGCGGTTCCGCAGCCGGCCTTCGATCGTCGTCCGCCGCCCCGCCGCCGAGCGGGGCCCCACCGACCTCGGCGCGATCGCCTGAGGCGGTCAGGGCGCGCCACAGCCGCCCGCTGACTGCCGCACCCCTCCGCTACGCCGGTCCGTCCCGCCGCTCGGCGTCTGCGCCCCCGTCCTCGTGGCGCAGGTCCAGGGGCGGCGGCTCCTTGTCCTTGCGTCGCTGTCCGAGGACGAACGCCAGGACGAGGGCGACCACCAGGGCCGCCCCGACCGCGATCAGCCACAGGTGCGGGCCGGCGTCGTCGACGGCGAGGGCAGTCCAGTCCGCCGGTCGGATCGTGTTCGTGAGAGCCATGGCCCGGCGCCTGTCCCGTTCGCGCAGGGCCAAACCCCGGACGCCGGTTGACCGCCGGCGACGGCGGGTAGCCGCCTCACGTGCTCACCATCGGCGTGGAGGAGGAGTACCTCCTCGTCTCTCCGGCCACGGGGGTGCCTGTCGCGTGCGCCGCCCGGGTACTGGCCGAGGCCGGCCTGCACCCGGCGGTGGACCGCGGCGAGGTGCAGCGCGAGCTGCTGCAGGCACAGCTGGAGGTGGCCACCCCGGTCTGCCACGGCCTCGACGAACTCGGCGGCCATCTGCTGCGGCTGCGCCACTGCCTCTCCGGCGCCGCCGAGGCCTGCGGCTGCCGGCTCGCCGCCTGCGGCTCCGCCCCGTTCACCGACCGGCTCCCGGTACCGGTCACGCCGTCGGCACGCTACCGGCGGATGCGCCGGGACGCGCCGGCGCTCACCGACGAACAGATGATCAACGGCATGCACGTGCACATCGGTGTGCCCGGCCGGGCGGCGGGCGTGGCCGTGCTCAACGGGCTGCGCCCCTGGCTGCCCGTGCTGACCGCGCTGAGCGCCAACTCCCCGCTGTGGCGCGGCAAGGACACCGGCTTCGCCAGTTGGCGCACCGTCGTCTTCGGCCGCTGGCCGGTCAGCGGCGTACCCCCGTCCTTCGCGGACGACGCCGACTACGACCGGCGCATCCACCGGCTGGTCGCCACCGGACTGCTCCGCGACACCGGGCAGCTGTACTGGCAGGCCCGGCTCTCGGAGCGCTACCCGACGGTCGAGGTCCGCGCGACGGACGTCCAGCTGCGGGCGGACGAGGCCGTCCTGCTCGCCGGACTCGTCCGCGCCCTCGCCGCCCGGTCCCTCGACCCGCGACGTGCCACCGCCGTCCCGCCGGCCCCGCCAGAACTCCTGCAGACCGCCGCCTGGTACGCCGCCCGGCACGGCCTCGCCGAGCGGCTGTCCGACCCCGCGACCGGCACCCTCGTCCCGGCCACCGAAGCGGCTGCGACCACCCTCGCCTGCGTCGAACCCGAACTGCGGGCCGGCGGCGACGTGGAACGCGTCGGTGAGGGTCTGCGCCGCCTGCTCGCCGAGGGCAACGGCGCGCTCCGCCAACGCCGCGAACTCCGGCAGAGCGGCCGCAAGGGCCTCGTGCGCATGATCACCGACGAGACGGCGGGCATCCTGCACTGACCCGCGTCGTCGTCTCGCAGCGGACGCCGGCCCCTCACCTGGGATTGGGCCGGGAATCCGCGGGCAGACGCACCGGTTCAGGCGATCCCGGTGCGAGCCCCCCGGGCACCGGGACGCGGAACGGGTCGACCGGAACGGGTGCACGACCATGGCCACCGTCGCACGAAGACTGCCGCTCAGCCGGCAGCAGACCGCACTCTACGAGCGGGCCGGCGAACTCGGCTGGGCGGTCCGCCGCGAGCCCGGTGACCGGACGCGCAACGAACGCCTCCTCTTCACGAGACCGGGCCGCTCGCTGATGGCCGTCTTCACGCACGACGGCGCCTTCGCCTACGCCAGCGCCTCCGGCCCGGGCACCGGTGTCGTCGAACTCGACCTCGCCGCGACCGTGCGGGAGCTGGAATCGACCGGCCGGCGGCCCGCGGACACCCGGACGCCCCCGACCGCCCCCGCGAGCAGCCGGCCGGACCGGTCCGCGCGGGTCGTCCGAGCCGGACGGCCCGAGGAGACGCCGCCGGCCGAGTCGAGCACCACGGCGGGCATCTCGGTGCCCGAGCCTCCGGAACTGCGAAATGCCTGGGGTCCGTGGCCGCTTGCGGTCATCGGACTGCTCGTCCTCTGCGTCCTGGTCTTCATGGTGGCGCGCATCTTCGCCTGAGCAGTAACCCCGACCACGAGCGGCGAGCGAGTGGACGCCCGGGCAGGACCACGCGCTCGCGACGGCGATGGTGCTCGGCGGCCACATGATCGCCGCTGCCGACAGGGACGGACGACGACGCGGCTCCCTGCCGTTCGCCGATCTACCCGGCCTGCTCCGCAGGTGAACAGCGCCCGTTCCCCGACACTGGGTCGTCGGGGAACGGGCGCGGCCGTCGCTACGGTGCCGCGGTGTCGGCCGCCGGTGGTTCCGGTCCGTCGTCGCGGCGTCCCGCTGCCGGCGAGGACGCGGTGCTCTCGCCCGGCTCCTCCCGGCGGGCGCCCCGCTCCGGGTCCCGCTCGCCGTCGGACGGGCCGGTTCCGTGGTCGTCGCGTCGGGCCCGGTCGCGGCGTGCCTCCGGGTACGCCCGGCGTCGGATGCTCACGGCCCCTCCTACGCGGCACCGCGGTCGGACACGTAGTCCCGCACCCGGTCGATCAGCCCGACGCCCGGCGCCAGCACCTTGCGGGCGGTCGGCGAGGAGGGCGCACCGGGGTGCGGACGCGTCGGCGCGATCGCCTTGGAGCGGCGGACCCGGTTGCCCAGCTCCTCCAGGTCGGCCTTGGTGCAGGCCGAGCGCAGCGCCGGGAAGAGGTTCCGCTCCTCGTCGCGGATGTGTGAGGTGACCTCGTCGACCAGGGTGGCCGCCAGACGGGCGAGTTCGGGGTCGTCGGCGTCCCGGCCCTCGATCTCCTTCAGCAGGCGCTCGACCCTGGCGTGGTCGTCGACCTCGCGGTCGGCCATCGCGTCGCCGCCGGTCACGTGCTCGCGGACCGCGGGGTACAGGTAGGCCTCTTCGGCCACGGAGTGCCGCACGAGCTCGACGGTCACCTCGTCGAGCAGCGATTTGCGGTGTCCTCCGGTGGACTTGAGGATCTGTGCGAACAGGTCCTCGACCTCGCGGTGGTCGGTCTCCAGTTCCTTGATGACGTCGCCGCCGTGGCCTGCCATCGCCGCCTCCTCCGGTCGGGGCCCGCCGGTGCGGGCCGGTGGTCGGCGGCTGCCCCGTCGTGCCGGGTGCACACCCGTCGTCGGGCCGCAATCGCGGAAGGGCCGCCGCCGACGCGTCTTTTGACCGCGCGTGCGGGGACACGGCACCCCGGTGGCGCCGGTCCCGGGCGGTTCGGCGTAGCGTCGGCGAGGACGGGACGTTCCCGCGCTCTGCTGGTGGTGATGGAGTCGATCCTCTTCGAGGAAGTCCTCCGTCGCCGGGACGCCACGCCCGCCACCCTGCGCCGGGCGATGGCGTTCATCGACGACAACGCCCACCTGGACCTGACCCTGGCCGACATCGCCGCGGCGGCCTACGTCACGCCGCGGGCCCTGCAGGACTCGTTCCGGCACCACACCGGCAGCACCCCGCCGGCCCACCTGCGACGCGTCCGGCTGGCCCGGGCGCACGGCGACCTGTAGGCGGCGACACCACAGACCCGGGGTGACGGTGACCGGGGTCGCCGCCCGCTGGGGCTTCGCCCACCCCGGCCGGTTCGCGGAGGCCTGCCGGAAGGCCTACGGGGTCGCCCCCTCGGTCACCCTGAAGCGGTGACCGGCGGCCGACCGGGTCGGGTGCCACGGCGAGGGGCAGCGCGGGGAGCTTCACACCCGCGGGTCCGGCGGCCGGCTGCGGCGGCGGTGGCTGGTGTCGCAGAACGGGAAGCACCGGCTGCGACGGCAGGCGCACAGCGCGACCACCGGCCGCTCGCTGACCTGCCGGGTGCCGTCCGGCAGCATGACCTCGACGGGACCCTCGACAAGGTACGGGCCGTCCTCGGCGACGGTGACCCGCCGCGGCGCCTGCTCGCGCGGCGGGCGCTCAGACGGGCCGGACACCGCGGACCACCACCAGTTCCTCCTCGCGCTGCCCCGGGGCGATCAGGCCGCGCTCCTCGAACCAGCAGGCCCGGGCGGTCATCACCGGCCCGAACGGCTGGCGCCGCCGCGCGGCGATGCCGACGCGGAGCCCGGCGCGGGTGAGCGCGGCACAGGTCGCCGGGACGCCCGCGAGCGCGGACTGCACCACGAGCAGCACCCCGCCCGGTGCGAGCAGCGCGGGCGCGTCGGCGCAGATCCGGTCCAGCAGGGCGCGGCCGTCGCGGCCGGCGTCCCAGCTGCGGGCGATC
This sequence comes from Streptomyces sp. TLI_235, assembly GCA_002300355.1. Lineage (NCBI taxonomy): Bacteria > Bacillati > Actinomycetota > Actinomycetes > Kitasatosporales > Streptomycetaceae > Streptomyces > Streptomyces sp. TLI_235. Next base: position 1,071,806 of record NSGV01000003.1, on the reverse strand, counting down.
CCGCGGCGCGGCGGCGCCGACCGGCTCGGCACGTATGGCGGATTGGCCGTGATCAGGTCGAACCGAGCGCCGACGACCGGCGTGAGCAGGTCGCCGTGGCGCAGCCGCACGCGCCGCCGGTTGAGCAGCAGGTTGGTCGCGGCCGCGGCCAGGGCGCGGCGGGAGACGTCCACCGCCGTCACGCGGGCGCCGCGGGCGGCGGCGGCCATGGCCACGGCCCCGCTGCCGGTGCACAGATCGAGGACCCGCCGGCCGCCGAGGTGCTCGCGCTCCAGTGCCTCGGTGAGCAGTCGGGTGTCCCCCTGGGCCGGGTACACGCCCGGCGGGGTGATCAGAAGCATGGTCCGCGCCTGCCCCTCGCTCCGGAGCCCAATCATGCTCATGAGCGTCCGCGGGTGGGCGGAGCACTTCGCGCGGCACCTGGGCAGCGGGCGGCGGCCGTCAGGCCGGCGGGCCGTCGTCCAGCGGAGCCCGCAGCGAGCTGCGACCCCGGCCCCAGGCGGTCACCAGGTGATCGGCGAGCCGGTCCTCCACCGCGCCGGTGGCGGCGATGCCGAAGGCGATGTCCACGGCGAGCGCCGGGTCGCCCGCCACCAGCGGTTCCAGGACGGTGCGGCGGACCAGCTGTTCGTGGACGGCGTCGGCCACCACGTGCTCCCGGTAGAAGAGCGTGCCCGCAGGCGAGGCACCGAGGCGGTCCAGTGCCCGGGCCAGCCGGGCCGCGCCCGGCGGGGAGGTGATCTCGACCGCCGCGAACTGGCCGACCGCCGCACCGCGCAGCGCCCGGTGCAGCCCGAACAGCGACATCAGGTTGACCACGGCCAGCGCGGGGGCGGGCACGGTATCGAGGTAGTGCCCGTAGCGGGTGTCGAGGCCGAGATCGGCCATCATCCCCGCGAAGAGCAGCGCATGAGCCTGCTCGGGCCGCCCCGCGCCGTACTCGTCGTACTGGACGGTCATCAGGGCGGCCTTGGCCGGGTGGGGCAGCCGCGGGGCGACCCAGAGCTGCGGGTCGGCCTCCTTGAGGTGGTACAGCGACCGGTGCACGAGGTACTCCCGGGCCTGCCAGCGCTCACCGCGCTCCAGCAGGTGGTACGAGGGCCCCGCCCCGTCCGGGGGCTCGACGAGCAGGTCGGCGACCACCCCTTCCAGTGGGCCCGGGTCGCCCACCGCCTCGCGGAGCGCCGCGAGGAAAGCCTCCTCCAGTCGGGCGCGCAGCGCCAGCAGCCCGAGATCCCACTCCCAGGCCGGGTCGACCCGCTGGAAGCCCTGGTAGTGGAGCTCGTAGCAGACGTACAGGGCGAGTTGCGCGTCGTCGCCCAGCGGGTCCGGGACGTCCGCCGGGACGCCGTGGGGCGCGGTGCCCCGCACGGCGGTCAGCAGGTCCAGGACGAGCGCGGACAGCGGGCCGCGCGCCGAGGGCAGGACGGGCGCCGCCGGGGCGGCAGGACGGAGCGCGGTCGACATGCGGGAGCCTCTCTCGCGGGGGCCGCGGCGCGGATCACGCACCGCGGAGTTCGAGCGTGCAGCACTTGGGGCCGCCACCGGCCTTGAGGAGCTCGGGCATCTCCACCGGGACGGGGCGGAAGCCGTGCGCGTGCAGCTGCGCGGCCAGGCCGGTGGCGGCCCGCGGCAGCACCACGTGCCGGCCGTCGCTGACCGCGTTGAGCCCGAACACGGCGGCGTCCGCCTCCGCCGCGCGGACGGCGTCGGGGTAGAGCCTTGCCAGCAGCCGCCGACTCGCGGGGGCGAAGGCGGGCGGCCAGTACATGATCTGATCGTCGCTCAATACGGCGAGCGCGGTGTCCAGGTGGTAGAAGCGCGGGTCGACCAGCTGCAGGGTGACCACCGGCAGGCCGAGCAGGTTCTGGGCCTCGCGGTGGGCCGGCGCGGTCGTGCGGAAGCCCGTGCCCGCCAGGATCCGCCGTCCGGCGACCAGCAGATCACCCTCGCCCTCGTTGACCAGGGTCGCCGTGTGCACGGGCCGGAAGCCCGCGCCGGCGAACCATCGACGGTGGGCCGGTGCCTCGCCCGCACGCTCCGCGTGCTTGAACCGCGCCACCAGCACCCGCCCGTCGACCACGGTGGCGCCGTTGGCGGTGAACACCATGTCGGGCAGCCCAGGCAGCGGATCCATGGTCGCCACCTCGTGGCCCAGACCGCGCAGCACCGTGCAGAGCCGCCGCCACTGCCGTTCGGCCGCGGCGCCGTCGACCGGCCGGTCGGGGTCCATCCACGGGTTGATCGCGTAGCGCACGGCGAAGTGCGTCGGCGGGCACAGGAGGTACCTCCGGTGTCGGGGCTCGGGTGCGGGCGGAGAGGTCATGGGTGAAGCCTCCTGATCGGCCCGGGTGTCGGGCCTTCCGGCCCGCGCTCTGCCCCGCGCCTACCCGTGCGCCGCACGCGCACACGAAGGGCCCGGGCGCACCTGCGGAACGGTCGTCCCGGGCAGGAGATCCGCCGGAGCACCAGCGTGCAGGAGCAGCCGGTCGGCCCTCCCGTCGCGGAGGCGTACATCGCGGTCGGCCGGCGGTGGCACGCCGACGACCTGCTCGCCCAGGCCCTGGAGAGCGGATTCCTGCTGGCCGCCGGCGAGGCGCCGCCGAGCACCGCCTTGGTCGTGATGCGTGGGGCCCCTGATCGAACGGCTGGTCTTCGTGGGCGGCCGGCAGTCCTGGGAACCGGTGCCCGAACCCGCGGCCTCCCCCGAGTGGCGCACCGCGGCCCGAGAACAGGGTGAGGTCCTGGTGGTCGTCGTCCCGCCCGGAACCCGCCTCACCGGCGCGTCCGGCAGCGACCCGCAGAAGGAGGCCGCCGCACTCACCTGCAATGTCGCCGAGGTCTGCGACGACGGCGTCGTTCTGCACGGCACGGCCACGCTCGCCCTGCTCTGACCGGCGCCGGTTGGCGCACCCGGCCCCGGGTACACGCCACCGTTGACCGAAACGCCCGGCCAGGAAGACGAGGTGCACCATGACCTCCGGCGACCTCATCGACGTCCTCAGCACCGACCACGAACGGCTCCGCACCCTGTTCGGCCGCATGGCGGGCACACCGCTGAAGGACCCGCTGCGCCGTGAACTCCTCGACGAGGCGGCGGGCCTGCTGGAGCGCCACATGGCGGTCGAGGCGGAGTACCTCTACCCGCTGGCGCTGCGCACCCTGCCGAACCGCCGGGAGACCATCGAGCAGGAGCGGGCCGGCCTCGCCACCATGGGCGCCCTGCTCGACGACCTGTCCCGGATCGGCGCGGACGCCCCGCTCTTCGACCGCAAGGTCGCGCTGCTCGTCCGCGAGGTCACCGGCCACGCCAACGAGGAACAGACGCTGATCCTCGACGAGCTCGGCACCGCCGCATCGCGGGAGGAGCTGGTGGATGTGGGCGCACAGGCCAGATCGGCGCCGGTCCACAAGGTGCGCCGCTCGCCGGCCGACCGCCCCCGGGACGACCTCCCGCCGACCGGGCCGCGCCCGAAGACGCACCTGCGGGACTTCTTCCGGATGGAAAGCCCCTGACCTGAACGGACCGACTCCTCACCCGTGTCCTGCGGGTGGATCAGCGGGTGCCCCGGAGAGGCGGCTTTCCGGCCGGCTCGATGTCGAAGACGGTGTCCCGCCGGCCGTGGTGGCCAGCCGCGCACGCAGCAGGGCGTTCAGTCCCGCGGACGCGCAGAAGGTCAGCGCCGAGCAGTCCACCATGCGCTCACCGGCGGGCGCCGGGCAGAGGGTGACTCGGAACCCGGGATCCATGATGTTGCTCCGTCCGTCGCGGACACTCGGGCGGTGCTTCCCGCGACAGTGGCTCTGGGGACACCTGCCCAACGCCCGGAGAGCGAAGCGTCCGGGGCCGGCGGCGACCGCAGAACGAAGACCTGGGGCGAGCGGCGCCCCGTGGGCGGTCGCGGGGTTACCGTCGGCCGGGAGCCGGTTACACGCACTGAGGGGCGTACGAGACGCGGGAGACGAGCGTGAACCGGACAGCGTGCCACTGGCATCTGCCACTCGGGCCGACCGACGGTCGCGAGCCACAGGCGGGCATGGCCTACCTGCGCCGCGCATTGGCCCAGCGCGACGCCCCCGTTCCGTCCGAGGGACGGCGGGCGGAGAACGTGCTGCTGGTGGCCTGCGAACTGCTCACCAACGCCTACTGCCACACCCCGGGCCCGCTCAGCCTCGACCTCGACCTGGACCACGACACCCTCACCGTGTCCGTGACCGACGCGAGCACCCGGCCGCCGGTGCTCCGCCCGTACCGTCCGCAGCAGCCGCACGGCCACGGCCTGCACATCGTCGACCCGCTGGCCGTGGACTGGGGTGTCACGCCCGTTCCGATCGGCAAGACCGTGTGGGCCGTGCTGCACGCGCCCTGACCGGCACGGGTGGTTCTCGGGCGTGCGGGTAGGCGCGTGGTGAGGCGCCGCTCATTCGCCGTCCGCACCGAGGACTCCCTGCCCGGCCCGCGGGGCGGAGTCCGACTACGTGCCCCTTCAGTCGTTCAGCGGCGCGAAGCCGAGCACCCAGCCGAGCGCCTTGGCCACGCCGCGTGCGCGCTGCCTCTCGGCCGCAAGGCGTGCGGGGTCCCGGGCGGCCAGGAGCGCTGCCCGCTCCTCCGCCGCCAGGTCCGGCTCCGTGATCACCCCGCGCCGGCTGCCGCTGATCGGCGCCGGCGCCTCCGGGTCGAGCACCCACCGGTAGGCCGCGGCGGCACCGCGGGCCTCGGGCCCGCCGTCGATGCGGACCGCGCAGGCCGCGCGGTCGATCTCCTCGGGCGTTCTGACGGCGATGAACTCCTGGACGGCGGACGCGGATGCCACGGCGGGGGACCTCCCGGGTGCGGAGCATGCGGGCGCCGCGCCGGGCGGCGGACGCCGTGAGTCACAGCCACCTACCCTGCCGCGGACCGCTCACTCCCGCGCGGCGCACCGGCCGGCGTGTCGTGGTCGACCGGGCGACCGGGCCCGTACGGTGCCGCGTCGGCGGGCACGATGTCCAGCACGAGGAGGGCGATGTCGTCGGTGTGCCGGCCGGCGGGCCAGCTGTGGTGCACCAGCTCGTCGATGAGCCGGTCGGGTGTTTCGGCGCGGCTGTCGCCGAGGAGAGCGGCCAGGTCGGCCGTGGTGCGGGAGGCGTCCGTGCCGGGGATCTCGACCAGCCCGTCGGTGTACAGGGCCAGCAGTGTCCCGTTGAGCAGCGGGAGGGTGGTGAGTGGGTAGCCGGCGTCCGTGTCGACGCCGAGCAGGGGCCCGGCCTCGACGGTCAGGACGTGGCCCTGCCCGCCCGGTCGGCGCAGCAGCGGCGGCGGGTGGCCGGCGGAGGCGAGGGTGACCTGGCGGCGGGTGAGGTCGAGCTGGGCGTAGAGGCAGGAGACGAGCAGATCGGGGTCGAGATCGGCGAGCAGCCGGTTGGTGCGGGCCAGCACCTGGCCCGGGGCGGCGCCGGCGCTCGCGTGGGCGTGGACGGCGGTGCGGACCTGGCCCATCAGGGCGGCGGCGGTGGTGTTGTGGCCCTGCACATCGCCGATCACCGCGGCCGCGGTGCGTTCGTCGAGCCGGATGAAGTCGTAGAAGTCGCCGCCGACGTCGAGGCCGCGGGTGGCGGGCAGGTATCGGGAGGCGACCGTGATGCCGGGGACGTGCGGGAGGGAGTGCGGGAGCAGCGCGTGCTGGAGGTCGTCGGCGAGGTCGTGCGTGGCGTCGTACAGCCGGGCGCGGTCGACGGCCTGGGCCAGCAGGCCGGCGAGCGAGGTGAGGACGGCGCGCTCGTCGGCGCTGAACGTCCGGGGGCGGTCGTAGGACAGGATGCAGACGCCGACCGGCCGGCCGGAGACGATCAGCGGGAGCACGGCCCAGGCGTGCTTGCCGCTCATCCGCTGGGCGCCGGGGTACTCGTAGGCCATCCGGTGCGGGTCCGAGAAGAACTCCGGGATGCCGGTGGCCAGCACATGGCCGGCGGGGGTGAGGCGGGTGTCGAGCGGCAGGCCGTCCAGCCGGTCGATGTTCGCGGAGGGGTAGCCGCAGTGGCCGATGATCTTCAGTCGGCCGGCGTCGGCGGCCGACAGGACGAGCCCGTCCGCGCCGAAGGCGGGCAGGACCTGGTCGGCGACCATCTCGACGACGTCGCGGACGCCGACGGCCTCGGTGAGGGCCGCGGTGAGGTGCATGAGCTGGTAGAGGCGGCCGCCCCGGTGCTCGTCGTCGGGCCGGGGCCCGTCCGCGGGGTCGTCCGCCGCCGAACCGGTGTGGGCGGGGGTGACGCGGACGCTGATGCCGCTGCGGTCCGGATGGAGCCGGAAGTCCAGCCAGGTGTCGGGCGGCCGCAGCGCGGTGAAGGCGGCGGGCTCCCGGCTGATGACGGCCGTGCGGTAGCGGTCCTCGACGCCGGGGTCGTCGAGCCACGGAAGAGCCAGCCAGGGCAGCGCGCCGACCAGCTGGTCCGGGGGGCGGCCCAGCAGATCCTCGGTGCCGGCGCTGGCGTAGGCGATCCGTCCCTCCAGGTCGAGGGCCAGGCTGGCCCCGGGCAGGCGTTCGGCGAAGTCCGCCGCCGCCAGTGCCGGCTGCGCCGGCGCCTGACGGGCCGGTAGGTCAGGGGCGGTGCGCGGCAGGTCGGGCAGGTTCGGCGGGTGGTCCGCATCGTCCAGGAGGCGGGCGAGCCGGCGGGCCCGGTTGGTGATGTGGCCGCGTTCGCGGGGGGTGGCGCGCTGGGGGTGGTCGGCGGGGAAGACCAGCAGCAGCGCGCCCCAGACCCTGCGGGCCCCGGTGAGCGGGGCCGCGGCGAGGGCGAGCGGGTGGGGCAGGGAGGCCGCGAGGCGGGGGTAGGAGCGGGCGAGGTCCTGCTGCGAGCCGACCCACACGAACCGCTCCTCCCGCACCGCGTCGCCGACCGGCAGCGGTGCGCCCAGCGGGACGCGCCGCCACGCCGCGGTGAGTCCCGACGGCAGGCCGAAGGCCACGGCCATCACCAGGACCGGTTCCCGGTCGAGGAGGTAGACGGCGCCCGCGGTCGCGCCGGTCCGGCGCACGGTCGCGGTCAGCTCCGCATCCAGCTCGGGATCGGACCCGGCCGGTGCGGGCGGTGTGCCATCGGATGCCTTGTCGGCAGAGGTGTCCATCAGGGGGACCTCCGGACGGACCGTCGATTCGGTGACCCGGGGAGGCGGGCGGCCCCCGGAGGCCGGCGGCGCCGCAGGGCACCGGCCGACCTCCGGGGGCCGGGGCAGAGGCCTCAGCGGCCGAGCGCCTTGGCGAGCTGTTTCTTGTTCATCTTCGAGCGGCCGTGGATGTTGCGCTGCTTGGCCTCGTTGTAGAGCTGGTCGTAGGTGGGGCCCTGGGCACCGGAGTGTGAACGCTGCCCGCCCCGCCGCGACGACGACATGTCCTGGATGGAGCTGCGGCTGGCGGTCTTCGACTCGCCGTGCCGGGCGCGTTCCTTGTTGACCGTCCGGGCGGCGATCTCCTCCGCCCGCTTCTCGCTCTCGCCGCGGTCCAGCGCACTGTCCTTGATGTGCTCGTACTGGCGTTCCCGCTTCTTGCTCGAACCGGCCGGCATGGCTCCTCCTCGGGCTCGCTGGTGCCTGGCGGCGCGCCTACCCCGTGGACCCCCGCTCACGCATGGCGGTCAGCCCTCGACGGCGACCCGCACCGACCGCAGCCGGGGGTCGGCGGCGTCGGGGACGAGCATCCCGGCGTCGACCCCGGTGCGCAGGTAGGCCACCACGTCGCCGTTCAGGCGCTCGCCCGGCAGCGCGGCCGGGATGCCGGGAGGGTACGGCGTGAGCATCTCGGCGGTGATCCGGCCGGCGGCCTCCTCGACCGGCACCCGCTCCACCGCGCCGAAGAAGGCGTCGCGGGGGAGGAGCACCTGCTCCAGGCGCAGCCGGGCCGGGTCGGGGACGTGGACCTTGCCGGCGGGCGGAAGACCGGGCGCGACCGTGACGAGTTCGGTCAGCGCGGACACCAGGACGTGGGCCGTGGTGCTGTCGTCGGCGTGGGTCAGCTGGGCGCTGATCCGGCGGTGGTCGGACACGTGCAGGTCGACCTGGTGGTGGGAGCGCAGCCAGTCGCCCGCGAGGTAGCCGGTCGTGCCGAGCTCCGACAGGTCGACGACGAGTTGCAGCGGGTCGAGGTCGGCGGCGCGGCCGGGCGCGCAGAAGTCCTCGCGGCCGTGGACGTGCAGGCCGTCCAGTGCGTCGATGCGGGTGCGGAGGTCGGCGGCCAGGCCGAGGGCGGCGTCGTACAGGGCCCGGCCGTGCTGGACCATCTGGCGGCGCCAGCCGTCGAGCGCGGCGTACACCAGGACGGAGGGGCTGGTGGTGCCGAGCAGGTCGGCGCGCTGCTTCAGCACGGCCGGATCGACCAGGTCGCCCTGCAGGTGGAAGACCGAACTCTGCTCGAAGGCGGAGCCCATCTTGTGGACGGAGGTCACGCAGACGTCGGCGCCCGCGTCCATGGCCCAGGTCGGCAGCTCGGGGTGGAAGGGCAGGTGGGCGCCCCACGCCTCGTCCACGATCAGCGGCCGGCCGCGTCGGTGGGCGGTCTCGGCGATCGCGGCGAGGTCGGCGCAGGTGCCGTACGGGGTGGGGGAGGTGACGAGGGCACCGCGCGCGTCGGGGTGTTCGCGGAAGGCGGCGTCGAAGGCGTCCGCCGACGGCGGGTGCGCCAGATGCAGGTCGGGGTCCCACTGCGGGTCCACCCAGACCGGGCGGATGCCGGCGAGGATCAGTCCGGCCACGACGGACTTGTGGGCGTCGCGGCCGACCAGCAGCTCCTCGTGCGGGCCGGCGACCGAGAGCATGGCCGCCTTGACCGACAGCGAACTGCCGCAGGTGGAGAAGAAGGTGTGCTCCGCGCCGACGGCCTCGGCCATCAGCTCCTGCGCGCGTTCGAGGATCCGCCGGGACGAGGTGCGGTCGTCCAGGCCGCTGACGGCGAGCACGTCCGAGCGGAACACGTCCGCGCCGAGGGCCGCCAGGACCCGTGGGTCGGCGCCGCGGCCCTGCTTGTGGCCCGGCGGGGTGAACGCGGTCGGCGGATTCGCGCGGTGGGCCGCGAGGGCCTCCAGCACGGGGGCTTGTGACTGGTCCATGGCCCGCGCCTGCCCCTGCCGGCGAGCGGAAAACTCCGGTGCGGCACACGGTGGAAGGCCGCCGCGGAGCACCGCGGCGGCCCTCCGTTCCCGCGGGTGGTCAGGAGCTGCCGGGGGTGATCCGGCCGCGCCAGCCGCCGCTCTCCAGGCCCTGGTCCTCGATGAAGGACTTGAAGCGCCGCAGGTCGCCCTTGACCCGGCGGTCGACCATCCCCATCATCTCGGCGGCCTTCTCGGCGACGCCGCCCGGCTTGAAGTCCATTGCCAGCCGCACCATCGTGTGGTCCTGGTCGAGGCGCTCGAACGTGACCACGCCCATCTGCTGGACGTCGCCGCCCATGGTGCGCCAGGCGATCTTCTCGTCGGGCAACTGGTCGACGATCTCGGTGTCGAACTCGCGGCTCACCCCGGCGACCTTGGTCTTCCAGTGGTTGTGCCGCTCGTCGATCTGGGTGACCTCCTCCACGCCCTCCATGAAGCGGGGGAAGTCCGCGAACTGCGTCCACTGGTTGTACGCGGTGTGCAGCGGAACCTCGACCTCGACGGACTCTTGAACCATGCTCATGCCGGGCCTCCAGTCTTCTCGTCCAACAGGTCCGCCACGCGTCTGCCCGGCCGCTCCGGGTTCTAACGAGGCGGGCCTCATCGGTGGGGCCGAGGGCGTTTCGCCTCCGTCCAGTGGTGCAGGTGTGAAGGGAGAGGGCGCGGCGCCGAGCCTCCCGGTGCCGGTCGGCCGTCGCCTGTCGCCGTCGAGGAGGTGGTCCCGGATGACCGGTACCGCTCGCTCCGATCCGATCCCGCCGGGCCGCTCGCCGCCCCCGGCGCCGGACAGTGGTGTGCCGTGGCAGGTCGCGGACCCCGTTCTCGGGGCCTGGCTGAGACCGGCCGGCCGGACCGACGGCGACCCGATCTTGCGGCTCCGCCCCGGAATCGGCCGCCGCGGACCTGTGGAAGGCCGTTCTCCGCTGCGTCGCCGTCCTCCCCGACGTCGCGGACCCGGACGCCGGCCCGGTATCCGAGCCGGGCGTGGCCGCGGCCCCGGACACGGTGCGCCGCGCGGTCGCCTTCATGGAGTCCCACGCGGCCGAGGACGTCGTCCCCGCCGACATCGCCGCGGCCGCCTACGTCACGTCGCGCGCCCTGCAGTACGCCTTCCGCCGGCACCGGGACACCACACCGCTCACCCACCCGCGCCGGGTCCGCCCGGATGCGGCCCACCGGGACCTGGCGGCGGCGGACCCGGTGACCACCACCGTGACCGAGATCGCCGCGCGCTGGGGCTTCGGTCACAGCGGCCGGCTCGCCGCGTTCTACCGCGAGGTGTACCGGGCAGCGCCCCGCACCACGCTCCGCCTCACGGACTGACCGCCCGGTTTCCGGGCGCACGGGCCGGGAAGCCGCACCGGCCCACCGACCAGCCGCGCCGTCACCGGCCCGCACCGACCCGGAGAACGCCATGGACCTCGGCTTCCTCGAACCTCTGATAGGCAGGCCCGGCCCCTGGGCCACCGTCTGCCTCGACACCTCCCGCACCACCGAGGACGCCGAACACCGGCAGGTTCTGCTGCGGCGGGCGGCGGTGCGCCAGCTCGCCGACCGCGGGGCCGACCCCCGGACCTGCCGGGCCGTCGGAGAGCAACTCGCGGGGGAGCCCGCATCGGGCTCCCCGCCGGGTCGAGCCCTGTTCGCGGAAGGCGGCGAGGTCGTGCTCGACGTGCCGCTGACCACGGCACCCCCGGTCGTGGAGACCGCCTGGGGGCCGCTGCCGCACCTGGCCCCGCTGCTCGGCCGGCTGGAGGCCGCGGCCGCCGACTGCCTGGTCGCCGCGATCGACCGCACCGGAGCCGACCTGGAGCTCCGCCGCCTCGGCCGGCCGGAGCCGCTCAGCACCGTGGACGGAGTGACCTGGCAGGGCCGGGGGCACCGCGCCCCGCCCGCCGACCGCTACGAATGGCACTACCGACACCGCGAGCAGGACGCCTGGGACCGGTCCGCCGACGCGATCGCCGGGCACCTCGCCGAAGCCCGCTCGGACTGCGGCGCGAACCTCGTCGTCCTCACCGGCGACGCGCGCGAGCGCCGGGCCGTCCACGAGCGGCTCCCCCAGGACCTGCGGCCGCTCACCGTGGAGGTGGACGGCGGCGGACGCGCCGACGGCATCCGCACCGAGACCTTCGAACAGCGGCTCGACGAGGCGTGGCAGGAGTTCTCCCGGCACCACGCCGACGAGATCCTCGACCGGTTCCGCAGCGGCACCGGCCGCCCCGGCGAACACCGCACCGACGGCACGGGCACCGAGATCGCGCCGGGAGCCGCCGCCGAGGGCGTCCCCGCCGTCGCGGCCGCCGCCCGGCAGCACCAGCTCGCCACCCTGCTGCTCCGCGCGGACGGCCCGGACACCGGCCGCGAGGTCTGGATCGGACCCGAGCCCGAGCACATCGGCACGGACCGCGGCGAGCTTCGCAGCATGGGCGTTCCCCATCCCGTGCGGGCGCAGGCCGGTGACGCGCTGCTGCGCTGCGTCATCGCCTCGCGGGCCGAGGCGATGACGGTGCCGGACGGCACCGGGGGACCGGCCGGCGGGGTGGGCGCCGTCCTGCGCTGGCGGGCCTGACCCGGGCCGGGCGGCCCGTTCGGGTTCGTCCCGCCTGTGCGGGTTTGTCCGAAACCGCGCCGGGCAGGCGTCCCGCACCTTCACGGGTAGGCCCGGCACCGTCCCCCGGAACGCCGCGCCGACCGGTCTCCCCTCGGCGGTCGGAACTGCGGCGGGCCGGTGCCTTCCCGTGCGTGCGGTGACCTGAACCGGGTCGCCCGCCCCCACCCGTGCATACTCCGAGGGCCGGCCGCGTGCGAGGAGGAGAGCCGCCATGACGGGCGATCAGTACCGTCGGAGGGACCCGGTGGGTCAGCACCCGCAGCCCGAGTTCCCCGAACAGAAGCAGCCGCATCCGGGCACCGGCGGTCGGATGCGCCCCGAGCCCGACCACGGCGAGGACACCTACCGGGGCTGCGGACGGCTGGAGGACCGCCGGGCGCTGATCACCGGCGGCGACTCGGGCATCGGCCGGGCGGTCGCGCTCGCCTTCGCCCGCGAGGGCGCGGAGGTGGCGTTCTGCCACCTCCCCGAGGAGCAGCAGGACGCCGAGGAGACCGTCCGCCTGGTGGAGGAGGCCGGGCGGAAGGCGCTGGCCGTGCCGGGCGACCTCCGAGATGAGGGCTTCTGCCGCGCGCTGGTGGACCGCTGCGACCGGGAACTCGGCGGGCTGGACGTCCTGGTGAACAACGCCGCTTACCAGATGTCGCAACCGGACGGCTTGGCGGCGATCACCACCGAGCAGTTCGACCGGGTGATGAGGACCAACCTGTACGGCATGTTCTGGCTCACCCGCGCCGCGCTGCCCGGTCTGCGGCCCGGTTCGGCGGTCATCAACACCGCCTCGGTGCAGGCGTACAAGCCCAGCCCGCACCTGCTCGACTACGCCATGACGAAGGCCGCGATCGTCGCCTTCACCCAGGGCCTCGCGCTGCAGCTCGCCCCGGAGGGGATCCGGGTGAACGCGGTGGCCCCCGGCCCGGTGTGGACGCCGCTGATCCCGGCCACCATGACGCCCGAGAAGGTGGCGCACTTCGGGGAGCAGTCCCCGCTCGGGCGGGCCGCGCAGCCGGCCGAGATGGCACCCGCGTACGTGTTCCTCGCCTCGCAGGAGGCCTCGTACATCACCGGGGAGATCGTCAACGCGACCGGAGGCACACCGCTGCCGTGACAGCCCGACGGCCGCAGCCCGCCCGGGGGCTGCGGCCGCTCGCGCGCGTCACCCCTGTGGCAGCAGGTCGACCTGCTCCACGCGGCGCGTGCGGACCGCGCGCTCCTCGGGGCCGAGTCCGGCGGGGTCGGGCGTGCCGGCGGCGCCGACCGCGTCGATCTCGGGTTCCTCGGCAGCGAGGCGTTCGTCGAGCGACTGTCCCGCGGCCTGCTCGGCGCCCGTCACGCCGAAGGACTCCGCCGCCACGGGCGCCTCGCCGGGCACCGGCATCCGCTGCGGGGCCTCGGCCCGGCGCGCGCCGGGCGAGCCGTCCTCGAGGTCGGGGATTCCCTCGTCCTCGGGTTCGGCCCCCGGGTCGTGATGACCGAGTCGCAGCGGCGAGGCGCCCTGAGGATCCGTGAGGATTCGTGCGCCCGACCGGGCCGCCGTCTCGCCGAGGCACGCCGCGTGGCGGCCACGGGCGGCAGTCGCGAGACTCGCACACGGCCGGACGGCGAGTCGCCGTGGCGGGACGCCGAACCCTACGCCGTGCCGTGCTCAGCGAGGACTGACCGACCGCCGCCGCTCCCGCGGGCCGGCAGCGACGGGCCGGACGCGGGTTCGTGCGTTCCGGCCTGCGGCTACCCCGGGCCTTTCACCCGACCGTTCGTGGCGGGTCGGATTGATGCCCTGATGGTCCCGACGGAGCGGCGGGGGAACGGGCAGCGGGCAGGCGTCCGGCATGACCCCGTGCACCACGGCCGGTCGGTACCCTACCCCCGGCCTGCGAGGACCGTCGGGGATGCGGCTGAGGACCAGCGACCCCCACGGCCCGGGCCTGCGGCGAACGCGGTGCGGCGGGGGCTTCCGCCACCTTTCCCCGAACGGCCGGCCACGACCGCGCAGAGCCGGACCGCATCCGTGCCCTCGCCGTCCCGCCCGCGTGGACGGACGTTTGGATCTGTCCCCACCCGAACGGTCACCTGCAGGCGCTCGGCACCGATGCCAAGGACCGCCGCCAGTACCTGCACCACCCGGAGTTCCGCGCCCGGCAGGAGCTGGCCAAACACGAGCAGGTCCTCAAGGTCTCCGCCCGGCTGCCCGAGGTGAGGGCCGCGGTCGACAGCGACCTGCACCACCGCGGACTGCCCCGCGACCGTGTGATGGGCCTGCGCCGTCCGGCTGCTCGACCTCGGCATGTTCCGCATCGGGTCCCCGCCAAGTCCGGACAGCGGCGCGTGACCACCGTCGCCGACCCCGCGACGACCGCGGCCCTGCGCGCCCTGCTGCGCAGCACGTACCCGGGCGACCGGCTGCTGGCCCACCGCAGCGGCCGGGGCTGGCACGAGGTCCGCGCCGACGACCTCAACAGCTATCTCCGCGAGCGCAGCGGGACCGACCTGACCGCGGAGGACTTCCGTACCTGGGACGCGACCGTGCTGGCCGCCGTAGGCCTGGCGGTGTCCGTCCGAACGGCAGCCGGATCCGAGGCCGCCCGGCGCCGGGCGGTCGCCCGGGTCGTCCGGGAGGTGGCCGACCGCCTGGGCAACACCCCGGCGGTGTGTCACGCCTCGTACATCAACCCGGGCCTGGTCGAGCTGTTCGAGGACGGTGTCACCATCGCCCCGGACCTCGACGGCCTGGCCGCGGACGATGCCCCGCCCGCCGTCCACGGTCCGGTGGAGGAGGCCGTGCGCACCCTGCTGCTCACCGACGGCGGACGCTGACACCGCGCGCCCCGGACGGTTCGGTTCGACGGAGTGTCGTACGCCGGGGGCGGTGGGGCGGTTGGTTACGTTCGTACACGTGACCGGCAACGACGCGGTCCTGGTGCTGGTGGTCGCGACCGCGCTGGGCTTCGACTTCACCAACGGATTCCACGACACCGGCAACGCCATGGCGACCTCGATCGTCACCGGGGCCCTGCGGCCGCGTGCCGCGGTCGCGGTGTCGGCGGTGCTGAACCTGGTCGGCGCGTTCCTGTCGACCGCGGTCGCCGCGACCATCGCGAGCGGCCTGGTCGACAGTGGCGACGTGACGCTGACCGTGGTCATGGCGGGCCTGGCGGGCAGCATCCTGTGGAACCTGACCACGTGGTTCTTCGGGATCCCGTCCAGTTCCTCGCACGCGCTGATCGGCGGTGTGGTCGGGGCGACCATGGCCGCGGCCGGCGCCTCGGCCGTCAAATGGCAGGGCCTGGTCGCCAAGGTGATCGTGCCCGCCGCCCTGTCGCCGTTCATCGCCGGGTCGGTCGCCGCGCTCGGCACCTACCTCATCCACCGCATCACCCGCGACGTGGCCGAGGGCCCGCGAGCGCACGGCTTCAGACTCGGCCAAGTCGGTTCGGCCTGCATGGTCTCGCTCGCCCACGGAACCAACGACGCGCAGAAGACCATGGGCGTCATCACCCTGGCGCTGATCGCCAATGGCACGCTCCACGCCGGAGCGAGCGCCCCGGTCTGGGTGGTCACCTGCTGCGCGGTGGCGATCGCCCTCGGGACCTACATCGGCGGCTGGCGGGTCATCCGGGCACTCGGCAAGGGCCTGGTGGAGATCGAGGCGCCACAGGGGATGGCCGCCGAATCGGCCTCGGCCGCGGTCATCCTCTCCTCCACCGACTTCGGCTACTCCCTCTCCACCACCCATGTGGCCACCGGCTCGATCCTCGGCACGGGGGTGGGCCGGAAGGGCGCGGTGGTGCGCTGGCACATCGCCCACCGCATGGTGGCGGCCTGGCTGATCACCCTGCCGGCCTCGGCGATGGTCGGCGCCCTGGCCTACTTGGTCGCGAACGGGATCGGGGGCACGGCGGGAGTGGTGGTGATCTTCGCCGTGCTGGTACTGGCTTCGATCGCCTTCTTCGCCGCGTCCCGGCGCCCCGCCGTGACACCGGAGAACGTCAACGCCGCATGGACCGGCTCGGTCGTGCCGGCACCCCCCAGGGACGAGGTCTCGCCGTGAACTCGTGGATCAACCTCGACGCGCTGTGGAAGATCGTCCTGGTGGGGCTGCTCGCCGGAGCCGGCCTGCCCGCACTCTTCGCCGTCGGCGTGCGCGCCCTCAACCCGCCGCCCCGCGGGGGCGGGCAACCCGCCGGACGCCGCACGGCCGGCCCGCTCAACTACACCGTCGCCGTGGCGTGCTTCGCCGTCGTCCTCGCCGCGATCGGCTGGGGCGTCTCCGTCATCGTCAACCAGAGCTGACCCGGCCGCCGCGCCCCGGGCCCGGCCCGGGGCAGCGCGCCGCCAGTGCCGCCGCAGCCGGCGCGGCCGCGCCCGTCGTCGGTGCGACCGCCTCATGTCACCGCGCTCGCGGTCGGGGCGGTGCTGTCGTAGACCGGGGTTATGGACGAGGAGAAGACATCGTGGCACCCGGGTGAGATCGTCCCCGCGAGCGGCATCTACGCATGCGACTGCGGGGCCGGCCACCACTGGAGCACGGACGTGAAGGGACACCGGTTCCCGCCGCTGCCGGCGGGCTGCCAGGGCAATTCCTGGTCGGTGAAGACCGAGGCACACCCGGACGCCTGACGGCCGCGCCGCGACATCGGCCGGGTCAATGAGCGGTCGGGGAGTTGCGCCCCGTCGTTCGGCGCCACCGTGACGCCGCCCTCAGCCCGGCCCGCGGCCCCCCCTGCCGTCACCCGACGGCTTCCTCGGCCGGCGGCTCCGCCGCGCCGGCCGCGACACCGGTCGGCACCGCGTGCAGGCGGCGGGTCGCGTTCTCGGCTCGGCGAGTTCGGCAGGGGTCGGGACGACGGCGCCGAAGGACTGCCCGTCGGCGGCGGGCAGGATCCGCCAGCGGAGGACCGGTGCGGGCACGGTGCTGGCCCGGGCGAGGAACCAGGCCGGTCGGCCGTGGGTGCGGGCGATACCGATCGCGAGGACGGCGAGCGCCTCGCGCAGACGCTCAAGGCGCTCGATGCCCGGCAGCGTCGGCCGGTCGCAGCCCGTGCCTCGGCAGGGCGCTCCACCGATCGGCCGTGCTGCGGTGGCCGTTACTACGAGTACTACGAGATCGAGGCGCACGGCGGCGCCCGTCCGAACGAGGACACCCTCACCAGCGCCGAGTTCCTTCTCGCTCAGGAACAGCGGTAGCCACGTTCGCGCCGGCGTCTTCTGGTGTGGGGTGCGGGGGTGTCGTACGGTCGGTGGTCGTGACCCTCGACCAGGCGCGCGTGAACCGGATCTTCCTTCCCGAGACCTACGCCGAGGGGGTGCCGTACGAGCTCTTCCGGGAGCTGCGGGCGGCCGCACCGGTCTGCTGGGTGGAGGAGCCGGCGGTGGGGAACTGGCCTGCCGGGCCCGGGTACTGGGCGGTGCTGCGACACGCGGACGTCAAGTACGTGCTGCGCACGCCGGAGGTGTTCTCCTCGCACCTGGGAGCGACGCAGATCCGCGACCCCGACTCCGTGGCCGACCTGGAGTTCGCCCGCACGATGATGCTCAACCAGGACCCGCCGGACCACGCCCGGCTGCGGCGGATCGTCGCCGGGGCCTTCACCCCGCGCGTCCTGGGCGAGCTGACGGACGCGATCGAGGATCACGCGGGGGCACTGGTCGACTCCGTCCGTGCGGCGGGCGAGGCGGACTTCGTGCAGGTCGCGGCCGATCTGCCGGTGCGGACGCTGGCCTGGATCATGGGTGTTCCCGAGCAGGATCGCCAGCTGCTGGTCGACTGGGCGAACCGTGTGATCGGCTACCAGGACACCGACTTGGCCGCCTCCAGCACCGTCGACCCGGACCGGCTGACCGACCTCGGCCGGGCGGCCGTCGCCCACCGTCCCACGACCACGACCGCCCAGGACGGCCGACCGGTCAACCCGCGCTCGCGCGCCGCACTCGCCGACATGTTCGCGTACGCGCACGGACTGGCCGAACAACCGCGGCCCGGCTCCGTGCTGGCACGGATGCGGGAGGCCGGGCTGAGCACCGAGGAGTTCGAGACCTCGTTCTTCCTGTTCGCGGTCGCGGGTAATGAGACGGTACGGAACGCCTTGCCCGGGGGCCTGTACACGCTGCTCTCCCATCCCGATCAGTATCGGCTGTTGCGGCAACGGGGATCTGCGGCGATCGCGTCGGCCGTCGAGGAGATCCTGCGCTTCTGGCCCCCGGTCGTGGAGTTCCGGCGAACCGCCACCCGCGACGTCGAACTGGCCGGCAAGCGGATCCGGCGCGGCGAGAAGGTCGTCGTCTACCACGCCTCGGCGAACCGCGACGAAAGCGTGTTCCCGGACCCCGATCGCTTCGACATCACCCGGACCCGGAACGATCATGTCAGCTTCGGCCACGGCCCGCACTTCTGCCTCGGGGCACAACTGGCCCGTGTCCAGATGAGAGCGATGCTCGGGCGGGTCGTCACCGACCTGCCAGGCCTGGACCTGGCCCCCGGCGTCGCACCCACCCGCCTCGTGTCCAACTTCCAGAACGGGCTCAAGCACCTGCCGATCCGTTGGCGGCAGAACCGCTGACCTGCCCCGGTAAGTCACGGTGGGCGGCGTGACCGGCACCGCCGCGGGGGAGTGGAAGCCGCGGCGGCGGACAGCACGCCCGCGATGGAGATCCAGGGACTACCGGTGACCGCGGACGGCCTCGCGGTGCACGGACCGTGCGGGCCGGTGTTCGAGGGCGTGGACAGAAACGATGGTTCGTTGAACGGTCGGCGCGATGACCAACTACTCGGACTCCAGCGCGATCCCATTGATCACGCGGTCGAGGAGGCGATCGAAGACCGCTTGGGGGTTCTGGTCGCCACCGGGTGCGGCCAGGGCCTGGGCGAGATGGGCATGGTCGCCCCTGGCGACGGCGGCGCGGAGGTAGCGAGTCTGGGCGTCGAGGATCTCGCCGGGGGTCCGCCCTGCCTCTTCGATCGCGCGCTCTTGGGCGAGTTCGTACGACACGTGGCTGGCCACGAACCCGGTGAGGAGGCTGAAGGTCTCCAGCCGAGCCTGGGCGTCCAAGCCGGTGGGGGTCATCACGGCGAGCACGTGGTCCAGGACGACGAGGGTGTTCGGGCCGAGGGTCTGCCGGGCCGGGAGCGCCGCGGGAAGCCACGGGTGGCGCCGCATGATGGTGCGTTGCTCATGGGCGATCCGCCGAAGGTCTGAGCGCCAGTCGCCGGTGGGCGCGGTCGGCAACCGGTGGTCGCCGCTCACTTCGTCGATCATCAGCTCCAGCAGCGTCTCCTTGTTGGGGACGTAGCTGTACAGGGACATGGTTCCGGCGCCGAGCCGGGCCGCGACCGCGCGCATGGTGACGGCGGCGAGCCCTTCGGCATCGGCGATGGCGACGGCGGTCGCGGTGATCTCGGCACGAGTGTGGGCGGGCGGCCTGCCGCGACGCGGGCGTTCGGTCGCCAACCAGAGCGCCTCCGGATCCACCCCGGCGTGGGTACCCGACGGGGCTGCCGAGTCTGTGCGGGCCATGGTGACACCTCCCTCCTTCTGACGATCCATCCAAGCATGAGCTATTCTCGTACATCGTACGGGAAGTGAGATCGCCCGCCCCATCCCAGAAACGAGGCACCCGTGACGATGCCCACGCACCGCCCAGCCGGGAAGAAGCCGCCCCTGAGCACCAGGGCCATGCGGCGGTCCATGCGGGGACTTCCTCCCAAGCTGCACGACATCGCCTACGACCCCGGCCTCGTCGTACCCGCAGCAGATGGCAGCCCTCTGCTGACCGACCACTACTTCCCGCTGGACGACGGGAACTTCCCCACACTGCTGGTGCGCTCTCCCTACGGCCGGGGATTCCCCTGGGCGCCGATGTACGGCGTGCTCCTCGCCGAGCAGGGCTTCCACGTCGTCCTCCAGAGCTGCCGCGGCACCGGCGGCTCCGGCGGCGACTTCCACCTCTGGCGCAACGAGGCCGCCGACGGCCGGGCCACCGTCGCCTGGCTGCGCAAGCAGCCCTGGTTCTCCGGTGTCCTGGGGACCATCGGCCCCAGCTACCTCGGCTACGTCCAGTGGGCGCTCGCCATGGATCCGCCTCCGGAGCTGCGCGCGATGGTGGTCCAGATCGGCATGCACGACCCGCACGGCTTCTTCCACCCGGGCGGCGCGTTCTCCCTGGAGAACGCGCTCGTGGTCGCCATGGGCCTCACCACGCAGCACCAAGGCGTACCGAGCCTCCTGCGGGCGACCCTGCGGCTGCAGCGCCATCTGCGAAGGGTTGCCACCGACCTCCCGCTCGCCGAGGCATACCGGCCCGCCCTCGGAGGCCCGGTGCCGTTCCTCGACGGGGCCATGGCGCACCCCGACGCCGGGGATGTCCACTGGGACGGCGCGGACGTGGGGTCCGCCGCCGACGGGCTGACCGTGCCGACGGCCCTGATAGGCGGCTGGCACGACGTGCATCTCGACCAGACCTTGCAGCAGTACGAGCGACTGCGGCGTGCCGGCTGTGAAACGGCCCTGCTCGTCGGCCCCTGGTCGCATCAGTCGGCACTCCAGCGGGGCTGGCCCGAGGTCTTCACCGAAAGCCTCGCCTGGCTGCGGGCCCACCTGTGCGACGACCCGTCCGCCCTGCGGCCGACAGGGGTTCGCGTCCACGTCGGAGGCCGACGAGCCTGGCAGGATCTGCCCGACTGGCCGCCGGTCCTCCGGAGCCGACGCTGGTACATCGACACCGACGGCGCCCTGACCCACCGAGCACCCGAGGAAACAACCGAGCCGTTGTCCTTCCGCTACGACCCGACCGACCCGACCCCCTCCCTCGGCGGTGCCCTGGTCGGCGGGAAGGCCGCACAGGCGGACAACCGCCCACTGGAGGCACGGAAGGACGTCCTGACCTTCACCACGGCACCGCTCCCCGAGCCGGTCACCATCCTCGGACCGGTGAGCGCGATCCTGCAGATCAGTACGGACACCGGCCACGCCGACGTGTTCGCCCGGCTCTGCGACGTCGACCCCCAGAACCGTTCCACCAATGTCTGTGACGGCCTTCGACGGCTCCAGCCCCATGAGGAGGACCCGGCCACCGTCACCGTGGCCATGAGCTCCACCGCCTACCGATTTCCCGCCGGACACCGGATCCGCCTGCAGATCAGCGGTGGAGCCCACCCACGCTTCGCCCGCAACACCGGAACCGGCGAGCCCACGGCAACGGCCACCCGCCTCGCACCGGTTCGGATCTCACTCCACCACCCGTCAGTGCTCGTGCTCCCCATCGCGGACGAGGCCACAGCTGACTAGGCGTCGCCGCCTTCCTCAGTGGGCGACGGTTCGCGCAGCGGCCGTCGCCCGGCCTCCTGCGGGCGGAAGAACGCGTAGCGGCCGAGGAAGTCGATGTGGTCGAACCGGAGCGGGGACAGGCGGGTCAGCAGGTCGTCGGAGACGGGCTAGCCGTCGGCGGCGAGCTGCTTGGTGGCCCGGTCGAGGCAGAGGCTGTCGCGGCGGGCCGCCCAACCCAGTCGGCAGCGAAATGTCCTGGCCCCGCTGACACACTGGTGGTCGATTCCTGGCTGCGGTCCGAGCTGCTTTGAAGGGCACGGCGACCCAAGGCGGCAGGTCGTCAAGGTGTCGGTTCGGCGATTTCCTGAGTGCCGATGACCGCGAGCAGGTCGAGCAGGCCGGAACCGTCCGTACCGGCTGCGGGAGTGAACCACAGCAGGCGCTGCCGGCCGTCCTCGCTGAACAGGTTGAGGCAGTTGACCTCGATCAGCCCGAGCGTGGGGTGGTTGAGGCGCTTGCGGTCGTCCCGCCGGAACGCCACGTCGTGGTCGGCCCAGAGCGAGGCGAACTCGGCGGAGGCACCGAGGAGCGAATGGATCATCGAGGTGGCTTCGGTGTCCTTCGCGTCCCTCCGCGCGGCAGCGGCCCGTAGATCCGCGGCAAAGGCACGGGACTGGGCTTCGTGATCGGATTCGGGGTAGAGACGTCGAGCGTCGGGTTCCGTGAACCACCGGTAGACGAAGCTGGCCCGAGGCCCTCGGAAGCCGGTCTGGTCTCCGACCAGGGCCACCGCGACCGGGTTCTGCACGAGGGTGACGTGCAAGTCGGTAATGACTTGTGCCGGTGTCGACGCCAGACGATCGAGGAGATCGAGCATGCCGGGGTGCACGTGCGAGACTGCTCCACCCTGCGCCGGCACCGGGCGGCCCGCCAGGTGGAACAGGTAGTCGCGTTCGTCGGCGCTCAGGCGCAGGGCCCTCGCCAGCGCGGCGATCATCTGCTCGGACGGTTGCGACCCGGCTCCACGCTCGAGCTCGTTGTAGTAGTCCACCGATGCTCCGGCGAGCTGGGCGACCTCCTCGCGGCGCAACCCGGGAACCCGGCGCCGGGGCCCGGTCGGGAGCCCGACGTCGGCCGGGCGGATGCGTTCACGCCGCGAACGCAGGAAGGCTCCCAACTCGGTGTACTTCGCAGAACTCATAACCTCCATTCTGCGCTCGGCCGGGCCCTTGGCCCAGGGGATGACATCCCCTGGTTGCGCAGGTCAGAGCACTGCATCGTGGAGGACATGACCACGAACCACCAAGCTCGAACCCATGAACCGGCGGCCGCGCGGGTTGCCGTCGTCACCGGAGGATCACGCGGCATCGGCCGGGCGGTCTCCCGCAAGCTCGCCCAGGACGGCCTGGCCGTCGTGGTGAACTACGCCCACGACGCGGCTGCCGCCGAGGAGACGGTGGCAGCGATCACCGCTTCCGGCGGGCGGGCGATCTGCGTGCAGGCGGACGTGGCGGACGAGAGCGCGGTGGCCACGGTGTTCGACCGGGCGGAGAAGGAGTTCGGCGGCGTGGATGTCGTCGTCAACTCCGCCGGTCGACTCGCTCTGTCACCCATCGCCGACCTCGACCTCGCAGTGCTCGACGCCGTGCACCGCACCAACATCCGCGGCGCTTTCGTCGTCGCCCAGCAGGCGGCCCGGCGCCTGCGTGCGGGCGGCTCCTTCGTGGGGTTCTCGACCTCCGTGGTCGGCAGTCAATTCCCCGCGTACGGCGCGTACGCGGCGAGCAAGGGCGCCATCGAGTCGATCACGCTGATCCTCGCCCGCGAGCTGCGCGGACGGGACGTCACCGTGAACACCGTCGCCCCCGGGCCCACGGCCACGGACATGTTCCTCGACGGCAAGACGCCCGAACAGGTCGACCAGCTCGCCAAGACCCCGCCGCTGGAGCGGCTGGGCAGCCCGGAGGACATCGCCAACGTGGTCGCGTTCCTCACCAGCCCGGAAGGGCACTGGGTCAACGGCCAGATCCTGCGTGCCAACGGGGGCATGGTGTGAGTGCGCAGTCGAAGGTCGTGGTGATCACCGGCGCATCCAGTGGCTTCGGGAACCGCACCGCACGGGCCCTGGCCGAGGCCGGCCACATCGTGTACGCCGGCATGCGTGCCACCACCAGCCGCAACGCACCCGCCGTCGCCGCGCTCGCCCAGGTCGAGAAGGACCGCGGCGTGCGGATCACCGCTGTGGAGATGGACGTCCGGGAACAGGGATCGGTCGACGCCGCCATCGACCACGTGATGGCGGACCAGGGACGGATCGACGTCGTGGTGCACAATGCCGGCCACATGGTGCTCGGACCGGCCGAGGCATTCACCGTCGCCCAGCTCGCCGACCTCTACGACGTCAATGTGCTGTCCACGCAACGCGTGAACCGCACGGTGCTGCCGATCATGCGCCCCCAGGGACGAGGGCTGCTCGTGTGGGTCGGATCCAGCTCGACCCGCGGTGGACATCCGCCCTTCCTGGCACCCTACTTCGCGGCCAAAGCCGCGATGGACGCGCTCGCCGAGAGCTACGCCGCCGAGCTGATCAAGTTCGGCATCGAGACCACCCTCGTCGTCCCCGGCGCCTATCCGAGCGGCACCAACCACTTCACTCACGCCGGCGCACCGGCTGACACCGCCCGTGCCGCAGAGTACGACGAGCCCTACGGGCGGCTCAGGGACACGATGACCGAGGCCCTGAGCCGCATCTTCCCGCCGGGACGTGAGGCCCAGGAAGTGGCTGACGAAATCGTCCGTGTCGTCGGTCTGCCCCATGGGGAACGACCGTTCCGCACCCATGTCGATCCCAGCCGCGACGGCAGCGAAGTGGTCTCCATCATGTACGACCGGATTCGCGCGGAGTTCTTCCACCGTGTCGGCATCGACGAATTGCTCACTCCCCGCGCCAGCCTCTGACCACGCCGACACCAGCCGAGGGACGGTCATCGGCTACCGCCCTCGGTCACGGACTTCCGATCCCATGGAAGAAACCCACTCAAAGGAGAACGACCCATGCCTTTCGCCAACTTCAAGGTTCCCGCGGGCACCATCACCGCCGAGGACAAGAAGAAGATCGTCGAGCGCACCACCGACCTGTACGCGGAGATCTACGGTGAACGGGCCCGTCCCACCACTGTCGTGCTCATCGACGAGGTCGTCGACGGCGGCTGGGGTGTCGCCGGCAACGTCCTGACTGCCGCCATGCTCAACGGCGACGCCTGACGCCGACCACCCGCGTGGGGCCCGGCGCAGCGCGCCGGACCCCACGCGGCCACTGGTCCGGGCCGTCCCGACCGAGCGCCTCACAGCCGTCGAGGACCCCGCACGACACCGGCTCCTGCACCGGTTCGCCACCTGGCACGCGGACCGTTACGCCACCGCCGACCCGCCCAGCTCCTCCTGCGCTGGTGCATGGACAACGGCACCATGCCCCGACTCGCTCTGCCACCCCGTGTGATCAAGCAGGCCCAGGCCCCGATGCACCAGCACCGCCGCCTCGCCGCCCTCCGCCGCGTTCTGCACGACGAGGTCCTGCCGCTGAGAAGCCGAACCGCGGCCGCACTCGTCCTGCTCCACGCCCAACCTGTCAGCCGAATCGTCCGGTTGACCACCGAGGACGTTATCGACGACGGTGACGCCATCACAGTCCGGTTCGGAGACCCTCCACCGCCACTGCCCGCACCCGTCGCTCTCGGAAGGACAACGACTTCTCAGGCCGCGCTGCTGGAGCGCTTGTTGGTGGCTGTCCGCGCGGCGCTGGCGGAGGGAACCGCCGGCGGTCTCAGCAGGGCGGGGCGTCCGTCAGATGGCGAGGATCTGCCAGTCCTGGTTGTCGCCGCCGGTGGTGGGCCATTGGATGACATGGGCGCCGTCGGCGGTGGACGCGTCCTTGACGTCGGCGCACCAGCCGTTGCGGAGGTTGACGAGCCGGTAGTAGCCGCTGGTCGCGGAGGGGACGAGCCGCCAGCACTGGTTGTCGCCGCCGTTGCCGGTCCACTGGTCGAGGTTCGCGCCCTGGGTGGAGTTGCCGGGGCTCTCGAGGACCTTGCCGCTCTTGACGTTGGACAGCCGGTAGGACCCGTCCGAGTTGGGCACCAACTTCCACTGCTGGTTGGTGCCACCGGTCCAGGGCCACTGGACGAGGTCGGCGCCGTCGGCGGTGGAGGCGTCGATGACGTCCATCACTTTGCCGCTCTTGCGGTTGACCAGTTTGACGGTGCCCAGGTTCGCGCCGAAAGGCCGGTCGTAGACCTCCAGGTTGCGGATGGACGCCCATACACCGTCCGGTAGCCCGGTGACGGTGACGCGCACGTACCGTGCCTGGGTGCGGAACTGGGAGACCTGGACCTGGGTGGTGCCGGTCGTGGCGGTGAGGTCGGCCAGCGTGGTCCAGCCGATGTTGTCGGTGGAGCCCTCGATCTTGTACCGGTAGTTGGCCCCGTCCAGCTCCCAGGCGATGCGGGTGCCGGTCAGGGAACGGGTCGAGCCGAGGTCCACCTTGAGCCAGTGGCCGGTGTTGCCGTCGTTGGCGCACCAGCGGGTGGAGGTGGCCCCGTCGACCGCCTTGGCCGCGGTGTTGCCCTTGGACGTCTCCTCGCTGTCGGCGGTCGCGGTCTTGACGGCGGCGATGTCGGCCGGCTGCACGCTCCGGTCGAGGACGACGCCGATGACGCTGTCCTGGGGGTGGGTGGTGCGGTCGATGCCGGTCACGGTGACCCGGCCGTCCGCGCTGACGGTGCAGGAGAGGGTGCCGCCGGACCGCACGTCGAACACGCGGGTGATCTGCGCGTCGCCGACCGGCGGTGTGGTGAAGGTGGTTCCGCTGTAGCCGGGCAGCAGGTGGACGTAGAAGGTGTTGCCGTTGTAAGTGAAGCCGTACTGGTCGTCGACCGGGTTCCACGGCCCGCCGCGCGTGCCGTAGATGGACTGGCCGTAGGCGGTCATGAAGGTGCCGATCTGCCGCAGCAGGCCGGCCTGGGGGTCGGGGACGGTGCCGTGCCGGTCCGGGCCGACGTTGACCATCACGGTCATGTTCCGCACCCAACAGTTGACCAGGATGTTCAGGGCGGTGCCGTAGCCCATGACAGGGGAGTTGGAGTAGCCCCACGTGCCACCGACGCTGAAGACCTTCTCGACGAGCCTGCCCGTGCGGATCGCCCCGCTGGGGACCCCTGGGCCCTCGTCGCTGTCGTAGTCGCCCTTCCAGCCGGAGCGTGAGGTCGCGACGATGTCGGGCTGGTGCTTGCGGACCATGCCCATCAGTCCGAGCGGGTTGCCGCCGGAGTCCGTCTCGCCGTACGCGGCGTCCACCGGCCACTGGTTGGCGGTGTCGCGGAACCGGCCGGGTTCCCAGAAGAACGCGCCGGCCGCGTCGGTGCCCTGCTCCGCGATCCAGCCGCCGTCCCACCACAGGTCGTCGATCACGCCGTACTGGGTGACCAGCTCCTTGACCGACTGGTACACCTCGGTCTTCATGATCCGTGCGTTCTCCTTGTGCGCGGGATCGGTGGTGTAACCCCACGGGTTCGTCGCGCAGTTGGTGCCGGTCACGTCGTAGTAGCCGGGGTAGCGCCAGTCGATCGGCGAGTAGTACAGGCCCACCCTCAGACCGGCCGCCCGTACCGCTGCGACGTAGTCCTTGACGAAGTCACGCCTGAGCGGCGCCTGCCCGGAGTGCCAGCTGTTGGGGTGGTTCAGCGGCCACAGCGCGAAGCCGTCGTGGTGGCGGGCGGTGAGCGTCGTGTACTTCGCCCCGAAGTCCTTCGCCAGCTGGGCCCAGGCCGCCGGGTCGTAGGCATCGGCGGTGAACTGCTCGCTCGTCGCGTCGGTGAGGTATTTCTGGTAGTTCGCCGGGGTGACCGCGGCGTTGTGCATGTACCACTCACCGTTGGCCGGGCCCGCGTACACGCCCCAGTGGATGAACATCCCCAGCTTGGCGTCCATCAGCCACTGGATCTTGGAGTCCGGCTGCTGCTCGAGGCCCAGATCGGTCTGCGGGATCCGCAGGGGAGGGAGCGGCAGCGGGTCGGCGGTCGTCGCGGCGTACGCGGGCGTCGTCATGGCGACGGAGCCGACCGTGGCGGCCGCCGTCATGGCCGCCATGCCGACGAGAACCGATCGACGCGGGATGGAATCCGGCACTGTAACTCCTTCTGTTCGACCTTGAACGAGGTGTTGAGGTTGTCCGCGCCTGTCGCCCGGCGGCCCTCAGGTGGGCCACCCGCCGGCCGGCCCCCTGCTGTCAGCCGGTCAGGACAGGGTCCAGCTCTCACTGGCAGCACTTGCACTGCCGCCGGCCTCCTGGTCCACTGCCACGCCCTGCGAGGTCGAGCCGCCGGTGCCCATGGTCAGGCCACTGCCGATGCCGACCAGCACGTACTTGCTGCCGGTGAGGCTGCCGGTGAGGTCCAGCGCCCACTGCTGGTTGACGCCTCCGTTGCAGGTCCACTGCTGCAACTGCACGCCGGTGCCGGTCGAGTAGCCGGGGACGTCCAGGCACAGTCCGCTGTTGACGCTGGTCAGCGTGTAGATGTTGTCCGCCACCCTGGTGAGCGTCCATTTCTGGTTGGCGCCGCCGGTCGACGGCCATTGGATGACCCCGCCTCCGTTGGAGGTGGAGGCGCCGGACACATCCAGCAGCATCGAACTGGCCGCGTTGGTCAGGGTGAAGGTGCCGGCGGAGGGGATTCCGCTGCCGGCTGACCAGGTGCCCGCGGCCGTGTCGAGGGACCAGGTGAGGTACTGGCCGAGGTTCACCGTCGTCCCCCTGATGGTCAGCGGGAGCCAGATCAGCTTGGAGTTGCCCAGGTCGCCGGTGTTCCAGCGGTCCCCCGCGTAGATGTACGTGGTGCCCGAGGAGCCTTGGACGGTGATGATGTTGGCCGTCTGACTGTCGTACGTGTTGGTGCCGGGGGCGGCCAGGTCCCTCCAGGACGACCACGGTCCGCTCAGGGACGTGGCGGTGGCGTAGACGTTGTCGTTGGTGTACCAGCCCGACAGATGCGACCCCACCATGTAGTAGGTGCCGCCGCTCTTCACCATGGCCGGGGACTCGATGCTGCCCCCGCCCAGGAGCGCGACCGCGCTGTCCACCGAGAGGTAGTCGGCCGACAGTCTGTCGATCCGCAGGCCGCCGTTGTTGCGGTCCTCGGTCAGCAGGTAGCCGGTGCCGTCGGTCTCCTGGAACAGACCCAGGTCACGGCTGACGTTGCCCAGCGGCCGGAAGCCGCCCCGGTAGGTGTACGGGCCGCGGGGGGTGCTGCTGGTGGCCACACCGGCCTTCGCGTCGGAGTAGTCGGCGTTGTCGATGTGCAGGTACATCACGTACGTGCTGGTCGACGCGTTGTAGATGACCTTCGGCCGCTCGACGATCCGGTTCGGCCCCAGATCGCCGCTGCTCTGCTTGGCCAGTGCCACGCCCTGGTAGGTCCAGGTGCCGAGGTCGCTGGAGGTGTAGCAGGGGATGTCCTGGAACGAGGTGTTCGCCGACGTCTCGCCGGTCTTGTCCTCGCCGAAGCCGTACCAGGTGCTCCCCACCTTGACGATGCCCAGCCCGTGCAGCTGGAGTGTGTTGCCGTTCTGGTCGGTGCGGGTGGCTCCCAGGGTGAATGCCACGGAGGCCGCGTGGGCCTGTGCGGCGGGCAGCAGCACCGTCCCGAAGGCGCCGAGCAGGGCGAGAAGCCCGGCGAGTGCGGTTCGCCACAGGCTGACCGACCGGCTGTCGCATGAAGGACTGGGGGCCAAGGGTTCACCTCTCCTATGAGGACGTGTTGCAGCGGGCACGGTCACGACCGGTTGCCGGCAGACGTGCGGGGCATCAAGTGGGCCAGCAGGCGGGCTTACCGGACGGGCCACCGCTGCGGCGAACCTCGTGTGGAGCCGCACAGCGGCTCATCGGAAGGCTGGTGTCGGCCGCCGATCTCGATCTTCAACAGCTGCAGGCCGGCGCCGTAGCAGGGGTTGAACAGGTAGTCCATGTGCCGATTGCGCAAGGGGAGCGGAACCGACCAGAACCGATCGAGATCAAACACCCTCGGCGGTACAGCAAAACGCTGAGCCCGGGTTCATGTCAAGCTTCTCGCGCGGAGAGCAGTCCGATGAATCTCTTGCCTTTGGTGTGGCTTCGACGAATTGACGCCACGTCGATCGGGGTGCGGAGTGGACTGTCGAGATCGGGGGAGAGGGGCACTTTGCCGAGACCACCTGCAAGTTCTTCGGCGGCGCAAGAACTTGCTCGGCGTCGAAGGCGGTCGAACTCCTCCGGTGGGGTGGGTGCGGCAAGGCTGGCCGGGTGAGAAACATCGGACATATCCCTGTCGCATCTCTTGACGCGCCGCTCCAACGGGCGCGATACATGTAGCTGACCGCAGCGACCATCCCCGTGTGTCCCAGGACCATCGGAGCAATTCATGTGACGATCCATCAGTCATAGAACTGCTCTCACGGGCTTGGCAGTTGTGACCGTCGCCGGAGTGGTCGGAACCGGCGGTGCCCCCGGCCGTCGCGGCGGTGGCCGAGGGCGACCCGCTGCCCCCCGTTCCGCTGCGCACCCCGAAGCTGGACCGGGGAACCTGGACCAGGGGGCCTGGCAGCAGCCGGACGGCAGGATCCAGTGGATGCGTGACAACAAGCTCTCGACGCTCATCGACTGGGGCGTCTACTCCGCACCGGCGCAGGGCGAGTGGCACATGTTCGGCTCGAAGACCAAGCCGGCCGCCTACCAGGGCGCAGTACGCCGCTTCCTTCGCGACCCGGTCGCAGTCCTTCGATCCCGCCGCCTGGGCCCGGCTGGCACGCGACCTCGGCGCCGGAGAGGTGGTGCTGACGATCCGTCACCACGACGGCTTCGCCCTGTGGCCAGCCGCCACCTCAACGCCTGGACCGCCGCCGCACCCTTCACCGTCGGTACCGACTTCGTCAAGGCCCACGTGAACGCGGTGCGGGCTGCCGGTCTCTACTACTCGCCGATCGCCTGGCGCTACCCCGGCTACTACGACGCGACCGGGGCGAAGCCGCCGAACCCGCGCTCAGCTCCGACCGAGTGCTTCCGGGCAGCCTCTACCCGTGGAACCACGAGGGCTCCGATCCGGCAGGCTTCGGCTACCGCGAGAACGCCCGCATTATGAAGAACGAGGTGCACCAGTCGGTGCGGGAGCTGGTCACCGACTACGGTGCGGTCGACGACATCTGGTGGGACGGCGGCTGGCCGGCGCAGCAGGGCACCGACGCAGACGGGTCCTTCTTCTGGGCGTCCGGTCAGTACCGGGACCCCGCCAACGGCTGGTCGGTGGACCCGGCGTACGGCGAGAACGAGCCGGGCCCCGGCAGGGCACTGGGGCTCACCGGCCTGGTGTGCCGGCACCAGCCGAACGCGGTGTCCAACTCGCGGCCGCGCTCGGCGGCCGACCGCCCATCAGCCGGACCGCCGCAAGCGACTACCGGATCGTCTTCGACCAGCCGCCCGAACCACTCGCGGACATCCCGCAGCAGCTCACCTTCGAGGACTTCGCGTAACCGAGGCCCGAGACACCACACCTAGCGGGCCGTGCCGAGCGAACTGTGCCGGCCCTCCGCCGGCACAGTTCGTCTCTATCCGAACAGGCGTCGCTGGATCTCCCGCCGGTAGTCCCCCAGCGTCCGGTCGAGGTGTACCGCTGTGGCCGCGGCCGCCTCGTCGGGGAGGCCGTCGCGAATGGCCAGGTAGATCGCCTCGTGCTCCTCGACCGCGGCCCTGGCGGCCTCGCCGAGCATGCCGTGGATGCCGATGGAGCTGGACTGCCGCTGCAGTCGACGGGCATCGCGAACGGCGCTGAGCAGGAAGGTGTTGTGCGCGGCGGTGGCCACGGCCGTGTGGAAGTCGTCGTCCGCCTGGTTGAACACGTCGACCTGGCTGTGGACGACCCCGTGCCGGCACTGCTGCATGGCGACCTCGATGGTGCGCAGCTCGGCCGGTGTGGCCCGGGTGGCCGCGAATCTGGCGGCGGCCGTCTCCTGAACCTTGCGGAATTCGAAGAGCATGAGGACGTGATCGAGGTCGACCGGCCGGAAGAAACCGCCCCAGCGGCTGGTGATGAGCATGCCCTCGTCGTCGGCGACGAACAGACCGCGCCCCTTGTGCGCCCGGACGCGGCCGAGCGCGGAGAGGATCTTCACGGCCTCCCGCACCACCGCCCTGCTGGTGTTGAGCGTCTTGGCCAGATCGTGCTCGGTGGGCAGCCGGTCGCCCGGTACCAGGCGTTCCCCGGCAATGTACTCGAGGATCTGCTCCGACACGATCTCGTATCCGGGCCGGTAGTCCCGCTGCTCCGCGCCCGAGCCGTTCACCGCCGCCGCGACGGCGGGAGAGGCCTGCGGTGGCAGGGCCGCTTCGGTCGTGGGCGTGTCGTTCATCTTTCCTGCCTCCGGGATGACTGGCGCGAGGGGCGACTGATCGCTGTGGAGCTAGCTCATCGTAGCGCAGAGAGCCATAAGTCCTACTCATTCTTCGAAGACTGTCGGCGAGAGTCGACGGATAAAAACGGACAAATAGGGGTGTCTCCGGCGTAAGGGTGTGGAGATGGCAGGTCGCCAGTCTGAAACTGCTCGGAATAGATCTGCGCGAACCCTTGACGGCGCTTTTGATAGGGCGGCTAATTAATCCCCGAGGGCGGCAGCGGAACAGCGGCCCTCGCTACCCGACGCCCGACCGGGACGGCCCGGCGTCGCCCCACCCCCACCTCCCGTCCCCGTTCGGGGCCTCTGCAGTGGAGTCGCTCATGACCGTCAACAAGCCTCCGGCCGTCGCAGTGTCCAGCAAGACACGACCGGTGTTGCTGGCCGCCTGCGCGGCCACCTTGGCAATGACCGTGGCCGCCTGTGGTGGTGCGGCTCCCGACAAGACCACCAAGGACGGCTTCGCCCAGGCGGCGCAGACGGACGGAGCGGTGACGGTCTGGGTCGACTCGACCCGACTGGCCGCCGCGAAGCAGTACCAGGAGCTCCACCCCGAGGTGAAGCTGGACATCGTCACCTACGATGGCGACGCCAACGGGTCCAACTACCTCCAGACCAAGGTCCAGCTCTTCAACCGGACCGGCAAGGGTTGGCCCGACGTCGTCTTCAGCTCCCAGAACAACGAGGCCACCTGGGCGGTCGACGCCGGCTTCGCCGCGCCGCTCGACAAGGGTCTGATCCCGGCGGAGACCCTCGGGCAGTTCGCCAAGGGCGCCAACGACGTCTGCACGGTCAACGGCACCGTCTACTGCCTGCGCAACGACCTCTCCCAGGCGGTGCTCTGGTACAACGCGCCGCTGATGAAGCAGTTCGGCTACACCGTCCCGAAGACCTGGGAGGAGTACCAGGCGCTCGGCGAGAAAGTGGCCGCCGAGCACCCGGGCTACCTGGTGGGCGACGCGGGCGACTCCTACACCCCCGAGATCTACCTCTGGGCGAGCAAGTGCGAGGCCAACCACATCACCGGTCCCAAGGCCGTCACGGCGAACACCAGCGGTGAGAACTGCACCAAGATGGCCAAGCTCATGGACGGGCTGATCAAGAACAAGTCCATGTCCGTCAGCGGCGTCTTCAGCACCGAGTTCGCCAAGAACCAGGCCGACAAGGTCCTGCTGATGCCCGGCCCGGCGTGGTACGGCGGCGCGGTGTTCAAGGACACCCTGAAGACCCCGGACAAGACGATCGCCGTGGCCCCGATCCCCCAGTGGCAGGGCGAGACCGCGCCGTCCACCGGCAACGTCGGCGGCGGCACCTGGCTGCTGTCGCAGCACTCCACCCACCTCAAGGCGGCCACCGACTTCCTGAAGTGGGTCACCACCGACAACGCCTACCAGGGCGAGAAGTCCCCCGGCTTCCCGGCGTACGCGCCCGCCGCCGAGAACTGGCTCAAGGCGCAGGGCACCTC
This sequence comes from Streptomyces sp. TLI_235, assembly GCA_002300355.1. Lineage (NCBI taxonomy): Bacteria > Bacillati > Actinomycetota > Actinomycetes > Kitasatosporales > Streptomycetaceae > Streptomyces > Streptomyces sp. TLI_235. Next base: position 1,038,871 of record NSGV01000003.1, on the reverse strand, counting down.
CGGGTACTTCGCCGGTGACCTCGGCGCCCTCAAGGACGCCTCCTCCCAGGTGTGGCCGGGCTGGGGCTCGGGCCAGTACAGCCAGGAGGCCATCTGGGCCGCCACGGTCAAGCCGGGCCTGACCCAGGGCCAGACCATCGGGTCCCTGCTGCCCGCCTGGCACGACGCGATCGTCAAGCACGCCGAGTCGTTCGGATACAAGGTCTCGTCGTGACGGTCACCTCCTCCTCGGCCGGCTCTGGCCGGCGCCCCCGTGGCGCCGGCCAGGGCTGGGCCGGCCCGGCTTTCGTCGCCGGCTACGCACTTCTGCTGGTCGCCTTCGGCGTCCTCCCGATCGGCTACGCGATCTGGTTCGCCTTCACCGACGCGGGCGGCACGTTCACCGGCTTCACCAACTTCATCACCACGGCGCAGGACTTCCGGTTCGTGGACGCGGTCGGCCACGTGGCTGTCTACCTGCTGTTCTGGCTGGTCTCGCTGGTGGTGTTCGTGGTGGGCCTGGCGCTGCTGCTGCACCGCCTGTCCTCCGGGCGGGCCAGCAAGACGCTCCGCTTCCTGTACTACATCCCCGGCGCGCTGGCGGGCGCCGCGAGCGTGCTGGTCTGGCTGTTCACACTCGACCCGACGGTGAGTCCGGTCAGTTCGCTGCTGGGGGCGCTGGGGTTCGACACCTTCGGCGCGGTCATCGCACCGGACAACCTGCCGGTGCTGTTCACCATCATCGCGTTCTGGACCGGCGCGGGCGGCTGGATCGTCGTCATGTACGGCGCGCTCAACAACATTCCCCAGGACGTGCTGGAAGCCGCGCGGATCGACGGCGCGGGCGCCTGGAAGACCGCCTGGCACGTGCAGATCCCCATGCTCCGCAAGTGGATCGTCTACATGGTGATCCTCGCCTTCGCGGGCGGTGCCCAGCTCTTCGTCGAGCCGCAGCTGCTCTCCCTCGCCAGCGTGGGTGTGGCCGGTCGCGACTACTCGCTCAATCAGCTGACCTACGACTTCGCCTTCCAGATGAACAACATCAACGGCGCCGCCGCGGTCTCGATGGAGCTCCTGGTCGTCAGCGTGTCGGCCGCCGGTCTCTTCGTCGCACGGTCGAGGTTCTTCGATGCCGACTAATTCTCCAACCACTCACGTCGCCGTCTCGTCGAACACGGAACGGGAACCGAGCGTCACGAGCCGAGCGCCACGCCGGGCGCCGCGGTGGGGACACCGCCCCGTACGGCGCGCGTCGTACCGGCTGCTGACCGGCTCCGTCCTGGCCGTGTTCGCGGTGTTCTTCGTACTGCCGGTGCTCTGGCTCGTCCTCGCGGCGACCAAGACCGACCAGCAGCTGGTCCACGACCACCCGCTCTCCTTCGGCTCCTGGGGCGCGCTCGCGGACAACTGGCACGCGCTGAGTGGATTCCAGGACGGCGCGATCCTGCTCTGGCTGGGCAACTCCGCCCTGTACGCCGTCATCTCCCTGGTCATCACGCTCTGCGTGTCGGTGCCCGCGGGATACGCACTGGCCATGACCGAGTTCCGCGGCCGGAAGACCCTGCTGGTCTCCACCCTGGTCGTCATGCTGATGCCGACCGCCACGCTGGTGGTGCCGCTGTTCCTGGAGCTCAACGCGGCACGCCTGATCGGCACCATGTGGTCGATCATCCTGCCGTACTCGTTCTACCCGTTCGGCGTGTACCTGACGTACATCTACTTCACCACCGCCGTACCGAAGGACCTGCTGGCGGCCGCCCGGATCGACGGCTGCTCCGAGTTCGGCGTCTTCCGCCTCGTGGCACTGCCGCTGGCGACACCGGTCATCGCGCTCGTTGGCTTCTTCAGCTTCGTCGCCAACTGGACCAACTACTTCCTGCCCTACGTGATGCTCCCCGAGAGCGACCAGATGCCGGTCCAGGTGGGCGTCGGCAACCTGCTCACCAGCGTGCCGCAGTTCAACCCGACCGCCGGTTCGCTCGCGATCGAGCGCCCGCAGCTGGCTCTCGCGACGCTGGTGGCCATCACACCGGTACTCGTCGTCTTCCTCTTCGCCCAGCGCTTCCTGGTCAGCGGGATGCTCGCCGGAGCCACCAAGGAATGACGCTCGCGCCACCCCGATCGGAGATCCTCCCCATGTCTCACAGCTCCACCGATCCCTCGCCGGGCGGGGACGCCCCGGCGCCCCTCCCCGAGATCCAGGCCGGGGTACCACTGCTCGAACCGCCCGGGTGGGCGGTGGCGCAGCGAGCGCTGTTCGACCTGCTCGACCACAGCTGGCGCAAGTTCGCCCGGGACTTCACCGGCCCCGACGGCCGACTGAACTACAACGGCCGGCTGACCACCCGTGACGGTGTGGACGACTTCTACGAGGTCTTCTTCAACTGGCCCCAGCTCTACCTGCTCGGCGGCGCCGACGACCTGCTGGCCGCCAGCGAGAAGCACTGGGAGGGCGTGACCAAGCACCTCACCGAGCTGGACATGCTCAAGGACGAGTACGAGCGCGGCTACGACTGGTTCCACCAGGGCGAGAGCCTGCTGCTGCTCTACTTCCTGTGCATGGCCGACCCCGAGCGCTGGTCCGAGCGCGCCCTGCGGTTCGCCGAGCTGTACGTCGACCCGGTCCACGGCAACTACGACCCCGGGCACCGCATCGTCACCCGCCCGCACAACGGCAGCGACCCCGACCGGCAGGGCCTGTCCGACGGCGACGTCTACCCGTGGCTGCAGAAGGAGGCCGACACCTACGGCTACCCGCTCGAATGGCTCCCCGCGGCGCAGGACGGCCCGTACCCGCTCGACTCGGACCCGCGGCTCGGCGCGCAGATGCGCGAGCGGATGGGCTTCGGCGACACCGCGGTCAACCTCGCGGTGGCCGGCCTGGTGCTCAACGCCTGGATCCTGTCCGGCGAGCAGCGCTACCGCGACTGGATCGTCGAGTACGTCGGCGCCTGGCGGGAGCGAACCGAGGCGAACGGCGGCGTCCTCCCGGACAACGTCGGCCTGGACGGCGTGGTCGGCAGCCGGCTCGAAGGCCGCTGGTACGGCGGCCACTACGGCTGGTCCTGGCCGCACGGCTGGCACAGCGTGGGCCACGCGGCGTGTGTCGCGGCCCTGGCTGCGGCGGTGTCCACCGGGGAGGACGACTACCTCTCGATGGTCGGGACCATGCTCGACGAGATGATCTCCCGGGCCAAGGTGATGCCGCACGCCGAGGCGGACTCCAGCCTCCCGGCCAAGTGGGCGGTCGAACTCGCCGGGGACTTCGACAAGCCGACGCTGCACCTCCCGTTCCGGCACAACGACTCGGGCTGGTTCGACTACAACCCCGTCACCCTGCCGGTGCCGATCGCGCTCTGGCACCACAGCGCCTCCGAGGAGGACCGCGCCCGCATCGAGAAGCTGCGCGAGGCGGACCCGCTCGACTGGAGCACCGTGCGCTCGTTCCGGGCCAAGGAGGAGTCCGGGCACGAGAAGGCCTGGTTCGCCTTCCTCGCCGGCGACGACCCCGGCTACCCTGAGCGGATCCTCGCCGCCGCGCAGGCGCAGGTGCGCCACCGGCTGCGGCGGATCGACCGCTACCGCGACCTGGACGTCGACGAGGCCGACATCCACGTGTGGCAGCAGTGCAACCCGGTGGCCACCGAGGCCCTGGTCCAGCTGACCTGGGGCGGTCCCCAGGTGCTCTACAACGGCAGCATCCAGCAGGCCCGGCTGCGCTACCACGACGCCGAGGCCCGCCGCGCGGGGCTGCCGCAGGACGTGGCCGCCCTGGTCACCTCCATCGACCCCGAGGCGACCACCGTCGAACTGGTCAACCTCTCGCCAGACAAAGATCGGACGATTATCATTCAGGCGGGTGCTCTCGCCGAGCACACCGTCACCTCAGTCCGCTACACGACGTGTACGGACGAGGGCTGGATCGGTGACATGTACGACTACGGTCACACCGAGCCGGTGGTCGGCGAGGCGGAGACGGCCTGTGCCGGAGCGTACCTGACGGTCCGGCTGCCCGCGTCCACCCGGATCCGGATGACGCTCCGGCTGGAGCTCCGCACCCGTACCCCCAGCTACCGTTCGCCCTTCGGAACCTCGGCCGACGTGCCGAACGCCGAAACGTCGGAGGAATCCGCATGAAGCGCTTCGCTCAGACCATCAAGCTCCGGCCCGAGCACCGCGAGGAGTACCTGGAACTCCACTCCGCCGTGTGGCCCGGGGTCGAGGCGGCGCTGCACCGGGCGAACATCCGCAACTACAGCATCTACCTCCACGGCGACGTGCTGTTCGCGTACTACGAGTACCACGGCGAGGACTTCGACGCCGACATCGCGGAGCTCGAGGCCGACCCGGTGACCCAGGAGTGGTGGACGCACACCGACCCCTGCCAGGAGCCCTTCCCGGACCGGGGCGACTCCCGCCAGTGGACGAACCTTCCCGAGGTCTGGCACCTGAGCGAGCCCGGCGAGCAGCCCACCGCCGACTGACCCGCCCACTCCAGACCGACCCCACCCGGAGCCTCCCGTGACCTCCACCCAGCCGCCCGTGCTCATCGACGCCCACCACCACCTGTGGGACTTGGCCCAGCGCCCGCAGTCGTGGCTCGACGAGCCCGGCCTGGAATCGATCCGCCGCACCTTCACCCCGGACGACCTGCGCGCCACCGCCACCCAGGAGGTGGCTGGCCGCCGGCTGCACAGCACGGTGGTCGTGCAGTGCATCCCGGACGTGCCCGAGACCGAGGACCTGCTCGCGCTCGCCGCACAGGAGCCGCTGATCGACGCCGTAGTCGGCTGGGTGGACCTCACGTCCCCCGGGGTCGGCGACGACCTCGACCGGCTGCTCGCCGGACCGGGCGGCAGCTACCTCCGCTCGCTGCGCAGCCTGGTCCAGGGCGAGTCCGACCCCGAGTGGCTGCAGCGGGCCGAGGTCGGACGCGGCCTGGCGGCGGTCGAGAAGCGAGGGCTGGGCTACGACGTGCTGGTGCGCAGCCACCAGCTCGACCAGGCGATCCGGCTGGCCGAGCGCTTCCCCGGCCTGCCCCAGGTGCTCGACCACGCGGGCAAGCCGGATATCGCCGGCGGCGAACTGAGGGAGTGGGAGAGCCGGCTGCGCCGGCTGGCCGGGCATCCCCAGGTGGTCTGCAAGGTGTCCGGGCTGATCACCGAGGCCGACCACGACTGGTGGACCATCGTCGACATCCGGCCGGTGTGGGACGTCCTGCTGAGCGCCTTCGGCCCCGAGCGGCTGATGTTCGGCTCGGACTGGCCGGTGGCGAACCTCGCGGGCGGCTGGAACCTTTGGGCCGCCACTGTGCACGAACTGCTCGACGGGTGCTCCGCCGACGAGACCTCGGCGATTCTCGCGGGCACCGCGACCGCCTTCTACCGCCTCACCCGTACCGAAGAGACTCGGGAATCACGATGACGCTTGCTGTCCGTTACACGGCTGCCCGGACGTTGGACACGGCTCCGGTGGAGCCGTCCGAGCCCGGTCCGGGCGAGGTGCTGCTGGCTCCCGCGTATGTGGGGATCTGTGGCACGGATCTGCACATCTTCCACGGCGACATGGATGCGCGGGTGGCCGCGCCGGCGGTGCTGGGCCATGAGATGGCCGGGCGGGTGGTGCGGGTCGGTGCCGGGGTGGAGGGCTGGCAGCCCGGGGACGCGGTGACGGTGATGCCGCTGGCCTGGGACGGCACCTGCCCGGCCTGCCTCAACGGCCACCAGCACGTCTGCCAGAACCTGGACTTCATCGGTATCGACTCGCCGGGTGCGATGCAGCAGCGCTGGGCGGTCCCCGCCGACACGTTGGTCCGGCTGCCGCAGTCGCTGGCGCTGGACCGGGCCGCGCTGGTGGAGCCCACCGCGGTGGCCGTGCACGACGTCGGCCGGGCCGAGGTGCGGGCCGGTGAGCGGGTCGTCGTCGTGGGCGGCGGTCCGGTCGGGATCCTGATCGCGCTGGTGGCGCGGGCGGGCGGGGCCGAGGTCCGGGTGGTGGAGCTGAGCGCCCACCGGCGGAAGCTGGCCGAGGAGTCGGGCCTGGTCACCTGGGACCCGGCGGCCGAGAACGTCGTCGAGGCGGCGTGGGAGTGGACCGGCGGCGCGGGCGCGGACGTCGCGTTCGAGGTCTCCGGCGCGGCGGCCGGCGTCGACACCGCGGTGGAGGTGCTGGGCGTGCGCGGCCGGCTGTGCCTGGTGGCGATCCACCCGCGGCCTCGCGAGATCAACCTGCACCGCTTCTTCTGGCGCGAACTCACCCTGGTGGGCGCCCGCCTGTACGACCGATCCGACTTCGAGAAGGCGGTGGCGCTGGTCGCCGACGGCACGATCCCGGCCGACCGGCTGATCAGCAAGGTGGTGCCGCTCGCCGAGGCCCCGGCGGCGTTCGAGGCCCTGGAGGGCGGCGGCGACGTGATGAAGATCCTCGTGGACTGCACCGACGACACCCGGGGAGCGAGCGCATGACCGCCTTCGACCTGACCGGCCGGCTCGCCGTCGTCACCGGCGCCCGGCGCGGCATCGGCCGGGCCATGGCCCGCGCCCTGGCCGAGGCCGGCGCGGACGTCATCGGCGTCAGCGCCAACCTGGAGGACACCGGCAGCGACGTCGAGAAGGACGTGCTGGCCGCGGGCCGCACCTTCGAGGCGATCCGCACCGACTTCGCCGACCCGGACGCCGTCCGCGCCCTGGGCACGGACCTCGCGGGCCGCGAACGGCCGGTGGACATCCTGGTCAACAACGCCGGCACCATCCGCCGCGCACCCGCCGCCCAACACCCGGACGCCGACTGGGACCAGGTGCTCCAGGTCAACCTGAGCGCCCAGTTCGCGCTGTCCCGGGCGGTGGGCGCGGCGATGGTCGCCCGCGGCCACGGGAAGATCATCTTCACCGCGTCGCTCCTCAGCTTCCAGGGCGGCATCACGGTCCCCGGCTACACCGCCGCCAAGCACGGCGTCGCCGGTCTGACCAAGGCGCTGGCCAACGAATGGGCCGGGCGCGGCGTCAACGTCAACGCCATCGCACCCGGCTACATCGCCACCGACAACACCCAGGCGCTGCAGGCCGACCCGGTGCGCAGCAAGGCGATCCTGGAACGGATCCCGGCCGGCCGCTGGGGCCGGGCCGACGACCTCGCCGGCGCCACCGTCTTCCTCGCCTCCGACGCCGCCGCCTACATCCACGGCACCGTCCTCCCCGTCGACGGCGGATGGCTCGGCCGATGACCACCGACCTGGCCGCCGTCCTGGACGGAGCCCGCATCATGCCGGTGCTGATCGTGCGCGAACCCGCCACGGCCGCCCCGCTGGCCGACGCGCTCGCGGCCGGCGGCGCCCGGTGTGCTGAGGTCACCTTCCGTACCCCGGACGCCGAGCAGGTGCTCAAGGCGATGGCGGCCCACGGCGGCCTCGCCGTCGGTGCCGGCACGGTCCTCAACCCCGAGCAGGCGGAACGTGCGGTGGCGGCCGGGGCCGACTTCGTCGTCTCTCCCGGCTTCGACGAGGAAGTCGTCGCCAAGTGCCGGGAGTTGAAGGTGCCCGTGGTGCCCGGCATCGCCACCGCCACCGAGCTGATGCGTGCCCTGCGGGCCGGCATCACCACCGTCAAGCTCTTCCCCGCCGAGCCGCTCGGCGCCCTGCGGGCGCTCCGCGCGCTCGCAGCGCCCTTCCCGGGAGTGCGCTTCGTGCCGACCGGCGGGATCGGCGCCGAGCAGCTGGCCGGCTACCTCGCCGAGCCATCGGTCCTCGCCGTCGGCGGCAGCTGGATGGCGACGCCCGCCCACCTGGACAGCGGGGCCTACCCGGAGATCCGCCGCCTGACGGCCGAGGCCGTGGAGGTGGGTACGCCGTGACCGATGTGGTGGCGCTCGGCGAGGTCATGCTGCGGTTCGACCCGGGGGAGGGACGGATCAGCACCGCCCGCACCTTCCGTGTGTGGGAAGGGGGCGGCGAGTACAACGTCGTGCGCGGGCTGCGCCGCTGCTTCGGCCTGCACACGGCCGTCGTCACCGCGCTCGCCGACAACGCGGTGGGCCGGCTCGTCGAGGACCTGATCCTGCAGGGCGGTGTCGACGCCTCGCTGATCCGCTGGGTGCCCGACGACGGCATCGGCCGCACCGCGCGCAACGGCCTGAACTTCGTCGAGCGGGGCTTCGGCATCCGCGGCGCGCTCGGTGTCAGCGACCGCGCCCACACCGCCGCGTCCCAGCTGCGCACAGGGGACGTCGACTGGGACGCGGTCTTCGCGGCGGGCGTGCGCTGGTTCCACACCGGCGGCATCTTCGCCGGCCTGTCCGACACCACCGTCGACGTCGCCGAGGAGGCGATGACGGCCGCCCGGCGCCACGGTCTCACCGTCTCGTACGACCCCAACTACCGCCCGAGCCTGTGGGCCGGCCGGGGCGGGCTGGAGCGGGCCCGCGAGGCCGACCTGCGGCTCGCCCGGCACGCCGACGTCATCGTGGGCGCGCTGGGGATGGCCGGCAGCCGTCCCGGCGCCGACCGCTTCAGCGCCGACGAGGTGCCGGACGCACTCGCCTCGGTGGCCGGCCTGCTCCCCGAGGCACGGGTACTGGCGACGACCCTGCGCGAGGTCCCTTCGGCCGGGGTGAACGACTGGAGCTCGGCCGCGTGGTCGGCGAAGACCGGCCACGTCCTCGGCCCCTCGATGCCCGGACTGCACGTCCTGGACCGCATCGGCTCCGGTGACGGCTTCGCCGCCGGCCTGATTCACGGCCTGCTCGCCGGTGCCGATCTGGAGCGCGCCCTCGCCTACGGCACGGCCCTCGGCGCCCTCACCATGACGACGCCCGGTGACGTCGCCATGGCCTCGATCGGCGAGGTCGAGGCACTGATCGCGGGTGCCTCCGTGCCGTCAGACGCTGACCGGCGTCTCCACCCGCACCGACAGGGGAGCACCTCTTGCGCCTCCGGAAGATCCAGAACACGCCGGTCGCGGTCACCGAGCTCGGCTTCGGCGCCTCGGTGATCGGCAACCTGTACCGCGTCACCCCGAGCTTCGACGCGGCGGCCGCCATCGACGCGGCCTGGGGCGCCGGCATCCGCTACTTCGACACCGCACCGCACTACGGTCTCGGACTCTCCGAGCAGCGCCTCGGCGACGCTCTTCAGGTCCGCCCCCGGGACGAGTACGTCATCTCCTCGAAGGTGGGCAGGCTGCTCGTCCCCAACGAGCAGCCGTGCGGGGTCGACACCGAGGGCTTCGTCGTCCGCGACGACCTCCGCCGCCAGTGGGACTTCAGCCGTGACGGGGTGCTCCGCTCCATCGAGGAGACGCTCCGGCGCACGGGCCTGGACCGCCTGGACATCGTCTACCTGCACGACCCCGACGACCACTGGCAGCAGGCCGCCGAGGAGGCCATGCCCGCGCTCGCCGACCTGCGTGACCAGGGAGTGGTCGGTGCCATCGGTGTCGGCATGAACCAGTCGGCGATGCTGGCCCGCTTCCTGCGCGAGACCGCCGCCGACGTGGTGATGCTCGCCGGGCGCTACACCCTCCTCGACCAGTCGGCGTTGGACGACGTCCTTCCCGCGGTGCAGGAGCTGGGCAAGAGCGTCGTCGCGGTCGGCGTGTTCAACTCCGGCCTGCTCTCCCGCGACAGGCCCAGGCCCGGCATGAAGTACGACTACCAGGACGCCCCGGCGGACCTCGTCCAGCGGGCGAAGGCCATCGCCGACGTCTGTGAGCAGCACGGCACCACCCTGCCCGCCGCCGCCATCGCCTTCCCGTACACCCATCCCGCCGTCGTCAACGTCACCCTGGGCGTGCGGACCGCCGAACAGGTCGAACGCAACGCGGAGCTCCACCGCCGGCCCGTCCCCGGAGACCTCTGGGACCACCTCCGGGCCGAAGGCCTGATCAGAGCGGACGTACCGAGCTCGGGCTCCGGCGCTACCTGACGGTTTCCTGGCAGGGGAATTCATCTGGTGTATCGGCACGGGGAAGGCCCTGACAGGGCCTTGACGGGGTCGAACGAGGGTAAGTAGAGCAAGTGGGGCGATGAAACATCGGATGACCCCCTTGTGTTGATCCGGCCCCGACTTCTATGTCGGCACGCCGTAGATTCATCCGATGTCTTGATAGGAGTTCGACATGAAGCTGCTTCGGATCGGGGCACCGGGCAAGGAAGTCCCGGCAGTCCGCGGCGAGGACGGACGCGTATTCGCCCTCGCGGGGCTGATCGGCGACATCGACGGTGCGTTCCTCGCGTCCGGCGGGATCGACCGGGCCAGGGCGGCGCTGGCCGCCGGCCAACTGCCCGAGATCGACCCGGCCGGTCTGCGGATCGGCGCGCCCGTGGCCCGGCCGGGCAAGGTGGTGTGCGTCGGTCTCAACTACCGTGACCACGCGGAGGAGACCGGAGCTGCCATCCCCGCCCGCCCGGTGGTCTTCATGAAGGACCCGGCGACCGTGGTCGGCCCGTACGACGAGGTGCTGATCCCGCGCGGCTCGGTGAAGACCGACTGGGAGGTGGAACTCGCCGTCGTGATCGGCCACCAGGCCCGCTACCTCGCCGACCCCGCCGACGCGGCGGACTGCATCGCGGGCTACACGATCAGCAACGACGTCTCCGAGCGGGAGTTCCAGCTGGAGTTCTCCGCGCAGTGGGACCTCGGCAAGTCCTGCGAGACCTTCAACCCGATGGGCCCCTGGCTGGTCACCGCGGACGAGGTGGGCGACCCGCAGGCGCTCGGCCTGCGCCTGGCCGTCAACGGCGAGCTGCGCCAGGACGGCAACACGAAGAACATGATCTTCGACATCGCCCACCTGGTCTGGTACCTGAGCCAGTACATGGTGCTCAACCCCGGGGACGTCATCAACACCGGCACCCCGGCGGGCGTGGCCCTCGGCCTGCCCGGTACCCCGTACCTGCGCGAGGGCGACGCCGTCGAGCTGTCCATCGACGGCCTGGGCACCCAGCGCCAGACGTTCCGCAACGCGTGAAAGGCACTCCGTTGTCCGCAACCACCGCGCTCCAGGCGCCAACCGACACCCACCGGGACCGGGATGCCTCCTTCCGGGCCACCGAGCCGGCGGACGAGCAGAAGGTGATGGCATGACGGCCACCGATTTTGCGGGACTGAGGGCAGCGGTCACCGGCGGTGCCTCCGGTATCGGCCTGGCCACCGCGTCCCTGCTCGCGGAACGCGGCGCGCGGGTGGCCGTCCTGGATCTCGACCCGGCATCGCTGAAGGAGCCGCTGACGGGCTTCACCGCCGACGTCGGCGACGACGCCTCCGTGCGTGCCGCCGTTGACGCGGCGGCCGAGGCTTTCGGCGGCATCGACGTCGTGGTCAACTGCGCGGGCATCAGTGCGATCGGCACCGTGGAGGACAATGCGGACGAGCAGTGGCAGCGGGTGCTGGACGTCAACGTCGTCGGCATCGTCCGTACCACCCGGGCCGCCCTGCCGTACCTGCGCCGGTCCTCGCACGCGTCGGTGGTCAACATCGGTTCCATCGTCACCACGACCGGTCTGCCGCAGCGCGCGCTGTACGCGGCGAGCAAGGGTGCCGTGATGTCGCTGACGCTGTCGATGGCCGCCGACCACGTCCGCGAGGGCATCCGGTTCAACTGCGTCAACCCCGGCACGGTCGACACCCCGTGGGTGGGCCGGCTGCTGGAGGCCGCGGTCGACCCGGACGCCGAACGCGCCGCCCTGAACGCCCGCCAGCCCACCGGCCGCATGGTCACCGCCGGGGAGGTGGCCGCCGCCATCGCCTACCTGGCGTCCCCCGCGGCCGCCTCGGTCACCGGCACCGGCCTCGCGGTCGACGGCGGCATGGCGGGCCTGCGCCTGCGCCCCGAACAGAAGGCGTGACCGTGCACCAGAACATCCTCGGGCCGGGGCCGGTGCGGGTCAGTGAACTCGCCTTCGGCGCGGCGGTGATCGGCAACCTGTTCACCCCGGTCACCGACACCGAGGCCGAGGAGGCCGTCACCGCCGCCTGGGAGGCCGGTGTCCGCTACTTCGACACCGCCCCGCACTACGGCCTCGGACTGTCCGAGCGGCGTCTCGGCGACGTCCTGAGCGGCCTGCCCCGCGACGAGTACGTCATCTCCACCAAGGTCGGCCGGCTGCTGGAGCCGGCCGCCCTCGGCGGCGACGACCTCGCCAACGGCTTCGCCGTCCCGGCCACCCACCGGCGGCGCTGGGACTTCAGCGCCGAAGGCGTGCGGCACTCCATCGAGGACAGCCTCAACCGGCTCGGCCTGGACCGGATCGACATCGCCTACCTGCACGACCCCGACGACCACCTCGACCAGGCCATCGACGAGGCCTACCCCGAGCTGGCGCGACTGCGCGCCGAGGGCGTGGTCGGCGCGATCGGCGTCGGCATGAACCAGGCGGAGGCACCGGCGCGATTCGTCCGTGAGACCCACATCGACGTGGTCCTGCTGGCCGGCCGCTACAGCCTCCTCGACCAGCGCGGCCTGACCGAACTGCTGCCGCTGGCCGCCGAGCGCGGCGTCGGCGTGGTGGTCGGCGGCGTCTTCAACTCCGGCCTGCTCGCCGACCCGAAGCCCGGCGCGACGTTCGACTACGCCGCAGCTCCGGACGAACTGCTCAGCCGGGCACTGGAGTTGAAGGAGGCCTGCGAGCGGTACGGGGTGCCGCTACGGGCCGCCGCGCTGCGCTTCCCGTTCGGGCACCCGGCCGTCGCGAGCGTGCTGGTCGGCACCCGGAGCGCCGCGGAGGTACGGGACGCCGCGGCGATGCTCCGGCACCTGGTCCCCGACGCGCTGTGGGCGGAGCTGAAGGAGCGCGGGCTGCTGCCCGAGGACGTACCGACCCCGGGGGAGGCGGGCTGATGCGGATCGCCCTGTTCATCACCTGCTTCAACGACACCATGTTTCCCGGCACCGGGAAGGCCGTGGTCGAGGTCCTCGAACGGCTCGGCCACCAGGTCGACTTCCCGCAGGAGCAGACCTGCTGCGGGCAGATGCACTTCAACACCGGCTACCGGCCCGACGCCGTTCCGCTGGTGGAGCGCTTCGCCCGGGTCTTCGGCGAGTACGACGCGGTGGTCACCCCGTCGGCGTCCTGCGCCGGCATGATGCGCGAGAACCATCCGGTGCTGGCCGAGGAACACGGCAGCGCCCGGCTCCGCGCGGATGTGGCGGAGCTGGTGCCCCGGGTCCACGAGTTCACCGAGTTCCTGGTCGACGTCCTTGGTGTGACGGACGTGGGCGCCGCCTTCCCGCACCGGGTCGCCTACCACCCGACCTGCCACTCGCTGCGCGGCCTGCGGCTCGGCGACCGTCCGCAGCGACTGCTGAAGGCGGTGAAGGACCTCGACCTGGTCGACATCCCGGCGGCCGACTCCTGCTACGGCTTCGGCGGGACGTTCGCCGTCAAGAACGCCGACACCTCCGCCGCGATGCTCGCCGACAAGACGCGCGGCGTGCTCGACAGCGGCGCCGAAGTGCTCTGCGCCGCCGACAACTCCTGCCTGCTGCACATCGGCGGCGGCCTCTCCCGCCGGGGCAGCGGCGTGCGCACCATGCACCTGGCCGAGATCCTGGCCACCACGGAAGGAGACCGGGCATGACCGGAGCCATGGGCGAGCGCGGTGTGGTGTTCCTCGGCAGCCCGGCCTTCCCGGACGCCGCCCGCGAGGCGCTGAAGGGCGGTCAGCTGCGCGCCAATCTGAAGCGCGCCGCCACGACCATCCGCGACAAGCGCGTCGCGGTCGCCTCGGAACTTGACGACTGGGAGGCGCTGCGCGAGTCGGCGGCGGCGATCAAACGCCGCACCGCGCGCCATCTCGACCGCTATCTGCTCCAGTTGGAGGAGTCGGTCACCGCGGCGGGCGGCACCGTGCACTGGGCCGCCGACGCGGCCGACGCCAACCGGATCGTCACCGAGCTGGTCCGCGCCACCGGCGAGCGCGAGGTGGTCAAGATCAAGTCGATGGCCACCCAGGAGATCGGCCTCAACGAACACCTCGCCGAGGCCGGCATCACCGCGTACGAGACCGACCTCGCCGAGCTGATCGTCCAGCTCGGCGACGACCGGCCCTCGCACATCCTGGTCCCCGCCATCCACAAGAACCGCGGCGAGATCCGCGACCTGTTCACCGCCGAGATGGGCAGCTGGGGCCGCCCCGCCCCCGACGGGCTGACCGACGAGCCCGCCGCCCTGGCCGAAGCCGCCCGGCAGCACCTGCGGGAGAAGTTCCTGCGCGCCAAGGTCGCCGTCTCGGGCGCCAACTTCGCCTGCGCCGACACGGGGACGGTCGTGGTGGTCGAGTCCGAGGGCAACGGCCGGATGTGCCTCACCCTGCCGGAGACCCTGATCACCGTGATGGGCATCGAGAAGGTCGTCCCCACCTGGTCCGACCTGGAGGTGTTCCTCCAACTGCTGCCGCGCTCCTCCACCGGCGAGCGGATGAACCCCTACACCTCCACCTGGACCGGCACCGCCGACGGTGACGGACCGTCGGCGTTCCACCTGGTGCTGCTCGACAACGGCCGCACCGACACCCTCGCCGACGAGGTCGGCCGCCAGGCGCTCGCCTGCATCCGCTGCTCGGCCTGCCTCAACGTCTGCCCGGTGTACGAGCGCACCGGCGGCCACGCCTACGGCTCGGTCTACCCCGGTCCGATCGGCGCCGTCCTCACCCCGCAGCTGGTCGGCGTCGAGGCGGCCGCCTCGCTGCCGTTCGCCTCCACTCTGTGCGGGGCCTGCTACGACGCCTGCCCGGTGAAGATCAACATCCCCGAGGTGCTCACCCACCTGCGGGCCGAGGTCGTCGAGGCCAAGGGCCGGTCCGCGGAGGCGCTGGCGATGAAGGCCGCCGCCGTCGTGCTCGACTCCCCGCGCCTGCTGGGCGCCGCGCAGAAGGCCGCCGCCCTCGGCGGCCGGGCCCTCGCCCGCGACGGGCGGATCGGCCGACTGCCCGGACCGCTGCACGGCTGGTCCGACAGCCGCGACACCCCCGCGCCGGCGGCCGAGTCCTTCCGCACCTGGTGGCGCAAGAACAGGGAGAGCCGTTGAGCAGCCGCGAGACCGTCCTCGCCCGGATCCGGGCCGCACTCGCCGACGTCCCCGCCGAGGAGGCACCGCAGGACGTCCTCTTGCCGCGCGACTACCGGCGCAGCCACGTCCGGTCCGGCGAGGACACCGTCACCCTGTTCGCCGAACGCGTCGCCGACTACCGCGCGAACGTCACCCGCACCGACCGGGCCGGCCTGCGCGCCGCCATCGCCGCCGCCCTCACCCGGCGCGAGGCCCGTCACCTCGCGGTGCCCGCCGGCTTCCCGGCCGAGCTGCTGCCGACCGGCAGCTGGGAGTGGCACCCGGAGCCGCTCGACGTCCCCGCGCTGGACGGCCTGGACGGCGCGATCACGCTGGCCGCCGTCGGGATCGCGGTCACCGGCACCATCGTGCTCGACACCGGCCCCGGCCAGGGCCGACGGGCCCTCACCTTGGTACCCGACTACCACCTGTGCATCGTGGACGCCGAGCAGATCGCCGGCGATGTCCCGGACGCCCTTGCCCGCCTCGACCCCGCCCGGCCCCTCACCTTCGTCTCCGGCCCGTCCGCGACCAGCGACATCGAACTCGACCGGGTGGAAGGCGTGCACGGCCCCCGCACCCTGGACGTCATCGTCGTCGAGTCCGGCCTCTATGCTGCAAGAACCGAATGACCGGGAAGGATGCCGTGCCAGTCACCGACGAAGCGATCGAGAAGATCAAGGCCATGATCGTGAGCGGCGAACTGCGGCCCGGTGAAAGGCTCCCGAAGGAGGCCGACCTCGCCGAGCGGCTCGGCCTCTCGCGCAACTCCCTGCGGGAGGCCGTCAAGGCGCTCTCGGTCATCCGGGTCCTCGACGTCCGCCAGGGTGACGGCACCTACGTGACCAGCCTGGAACCCGATGTCCTGCTGGACACGCTGGGGTTCATCGTCGACTTCCACCGGGACGACACGGTCCTGGAGTTCCTGGAGGTCCGCCGCGTCCTGGAGCCCGCCGCCACCGCGATGGCCGCCGGCCGGATGTCCGACGAGGAGATCGCCGCCCTCGAGGAACTGCTCTCGGGTCTGAGCGGGGACGCGTCGCTCGAGGAGCTGATCGACAACGACCTGGAGTTCCACCGCAGGATTGCGGCCGGGTCCGGCAACACCGTGCTGTCCTCGCTCATCGACGGCCTGTACGGCCCGACCCGGCGGGCCCGGGTCTGGCGCGGACTGACCGAGGAGGGCGCGGTCGAGCGCACCCGCCAGCAGCACCGCGCCATCCTCGACGCCATCGCCGGCCGCCGCCCGGACCTGGCCCACGCCTGGGCCACCGTGCACATCGCAGGCGTCGAACAGTGGCTCCGCGGCACCCTCGGCGAGGCCGATTCGGCCCTTGGGCTGTCCGGGCAGTGACGCGTCCGCTCCGAATCGCCGACCGAACAGGCGGCCCCGGCACCCACCGTCTTCGGCGGACGGTCGTGCGGGGCCGCTGTGCGTTTCACGACGCCCTGGAAGGGGTCAGCTCGTGGGAACGGGCGTCATCCGGCGGTCAGGGCGGTCCAGCGCTGGTTGGAGCCGCCGTTGCAGTCCCACAGCTGGAGCTGCGTCCCGTCGGCCGTGGAGGCGCCCGGAACGTCCAGGCAGCGGCCGGAGAGGGGGTTGCGGTAGCCGCCGTTGTAGGGCTGCCAGACCTGGTTGGCACCGCCGGTGCAGGCCCAGAGCTGCACCTTGGTGCCGTTGGCCGTGCCCCAGCCCGCGGCGTCGAGGCACTTGCCCATCGAGCGAAGGGTGCCGTCGGTATAGGCGGACCACAGCTGGTTGGCGCTGCCACCGCAGCCCCAGGTCTGGACGGCGGTCCCGTCGGCGGTGCCGGCGCCGTTGACGTCCAAGCACTTCCCGGCGAGGCCCGACCGCACGAGTGCGGCGGCAGGGGCCGGGTTCCTCAGCCACCCGGCGCTGTCCGCGGCCTGGATACCGCGATGGAAGACGTCGGCCATCTTCCGGTAGCCCGCGTCGTTGGGGTGCACGGAGTCCGCCAGGTCGGCCGAGGCGAGGCTGCTCATGTCGACGTACGCGACGTGCTTGCCGGCTGCCCGTGCATCGCTCACGATCTGGGGGATGGCCTGGTTGTACGCGGCCCGGTACTGCTCCTCCGTGCTGTTGGTGGACACCACCAGGGAGGCCACGACGACGGTCGCGTCGGGGACGTCGGCGGTGATCTGGTCGACCAGTGACTTCAGCCGGTCGGCGGCGCTGGACGGCTGGTAGTTCCCGCTGAGGTCGTTGGTGCCGATCTCCAGCGTCACGACGTTGGGCCGGTAGCGGGTCAGCGAAGCGTCGGCGAGTGCGGCGATCTGATCGATGCGGTAGCCGGAGTGGCCCTCGTTGTCGGCGTCGGACATCGAACCGCCCCGCACCGAGCCGACGAAGTCCACCGGATGGCCGTCGGCCGCGAGCGCGTCCCACAGCGCGCCGCGGTAGCCGTTGCCCGCGCTGCTCCCCAGACCCCAGGTGATCGAGTCGCCCAGCGGCATGACCCGTAGGGGCGTATCGGTGGCAGCGGAGGCGGGGGTCACGCCGGTCGCCGTCACCCCGAGAACGGCGGTGACGAGCGCGATCAGTACCCGTAACGTGCGCATGTAGGTTTCCTCTTCTCCGTGTCGCAGCAGCTGAACGGTGAGGCCGGAAAGCAGCACTTTCCGGCCTCACGGTCTGCGGCTCAGGGGGTTGTTGTCCGGGTTACTGGACGGTCCAGGCCTGGTGGGACTGGTTGACGGCGTTCGACTGGTCGGTGGCGGCGCCGTTGGCGGTCGACCCGCCGGCCACCTCCAGGACCTGCTTGCTCTCGTAGTTGCGGATGAGGTAGCCGCCGCTGGTCGGCTCGAAGTACCAGAGCTGGTTGTTGCCGCCGTTGTAGGTGTACTGGTCCGCGCCGGTCCCACGCCAGTGGCTGTTCCACGGGATCTCGAGGGCCTTGCCGCTGTTCCGGTTCACGATCTTGTAGAGCTGGCCGGTGACCGGGACGATGTTCCACTGCTGGTTGGCGCCGCCGCTGTTCGGCCACTGGATGACGCTTCCGCCGTCGGCGGTGGACCCGCCGGACACGTCCGCGACCTGACCGCTGTTGACGTTCTTGATGGTGTAGTACGTCGACGGGTTGGTGCTCGGGGCGCCGGTCGAGGCCGCCAGCGCTCCGCCGGTCTGCTGGACGCTGAAGTCCGTGATGTAGAAGTAGCCGCCGTCGATCTTGGCGACCCGCACGTAGCGGAAGGCCTGGCGGACGTCGATGTCACCGGTGAGCGTCGAGGCGAACGGCAGGGTGTCGGTCTGGCGGCCGAGGACGGTGTAGCTGCCGAAGTTCGGATCGTTGGAGCCGCGGACCTCGAAGTTGCCGCGGGTCGCGGACTGGTCCAGGTCCTGACGGGTGGTCAGGGCGAACTGGCCGAGCTGGTAGGGCTGGCCGAGGTCGACCTGCCACCAGGCCGAGGTGTCGGTGCCGGTGGGGGACCAGCCGGTCGCGCCATTGTTGTCGACGGCCTTCGAGGGTTCGGTGCCGGTGCCGTAGACCGACGAGGAGGTCGCGGTCTTGTTCCAGGCGAGGTTGGGTACCAGGGTCATCCACTGGTAGCCGGACTCGAGGCCGGAGGCCTTGATCACCGCGTCGCCGGAGGTGGTGTTGTTGGTGAGGGTGACGTTGGCGCCGTTGCGGTTCTGGTTGATGAATCCGTCGGTGTGCGACAGGACGCTGTTCGAGAGGGTCATGTTGTCCGACCCCTCGTCCGTGTAGAGGCCGGCCACGGCCGAGCCGCAGGCGGCGGCGTTGCGCACCACGTCGTGGATGTAGTTGCCGTTGATGACCGTGCCCGGGTCGTTGGACAGGTGGTAGATGGCGGCTGAGTCGCACAGCCGGTTCATCACGTTGCCGATCCGGTTGTAGCTGATGCTGTTGTTGCCCTCGGCGTTGGCCGCCGACTGCCAGCCCCAGCCGAGCGAGATGCCCGCCCACGGGGTGTCGGAGATGTCGTTGTGGTCGATGGTGGTGCTGTTGACGAAGCCCGCGTCGATACCCGCGGTGCCGGGGTAGTCCTGACCGATCCGGGTGATCAGGTTGTCCTTGACGGTGACGTTCTTGACCACCTCTCGGGCGTCCTCGCCGGCCGGCGAGGTCGGCGGGTTGTAGATGGTGTGGTACTCGACCGTCGGGTCGGAGAACTTGCCGACCATGATGCCGTTGCCGGCGATGTCGGAGATGTAGTTGCCGATCGCGCTGCTGTTGTGGACACCGTGCGAGAAGTCGAGCGCGGTGGAGCCCAGCTGCGAGAAGACGTTGTTGGAGACGGTGATGCGGTCGGTGTCCGCGGCCTGGACGGCGGCAGGCGGGCGGCCGACGTACTGCTGGTTGGAGGTGTTGGCCGAGATGTTGTAGTTGCCGCCCTGGCCGTTCAGGTAGCCGTTGTTGCTGGCCTCCATCCAGGTGGTCTGGGTGAAGGTCAGCCCGGAGAACCGCAGATCGTGGGCGGGGCTGTCGAGGCTGGTGCCCTTGACGTCGAAGAGGGTCTGGACGGTCGGCGCCTTCACGGAGGCGGTGGACATGTCCTCGCCCGGGCGGGGCTTGTAGTAGAGGGTCTGCGTGGTCGTGTCGACGTAGAACTCGCCCGGCTCGTTGAGGAACTCGTGGGCGTTCTCGAAGTGGAACGGCGAGTTGTTGGCGAGCTGCGGCCACGGGCGCTGGAAGAGGATGCCCGCCTCGTGGTCCTGGATCGATATGTTGGCGGTGCTGCCCGCGGTGCTGATCGACTTCAGCCGCAGGTAGCTCTCACCCCACTGGGTCTCCAGCATCATCTCGACCTGGTTCGGGTTGCCCCAGTTCGAGACCTGCGAGCTGGGCACCTTCAGCAGCTTGTTGGTGGTGTCGCTGCCCTGCAGGTTGAAGTCGGTGCCGGCGTCGGGGTACCGCGCCCGGGTGGCGCGGACCCCGTTGACGTACAGCTGGCGGAAGTTGAGGGAGCCGATGGACGCCTTGTACTCGCCGTTGCTCGCCGCGGTCCAGCCGGTGATCGACTTTCCGCCGCTGATCACCGGGGTCTCGCCGTTGTACGCCTGGTAGACGACCGTGTGGCCGTTGGTGCCCGAGTCGCTGCTGCCGAAGGTGACGGGGCTGGTGAGGGTGTAGGTGCCTCCGCGCAGGTTCACCACGATGTCGTCGGCCATGTTGGAGTTGATCGCCCGAACCGCGTTCTGCGCGGCCTGGATGGTCCGGAACGCCGAAGCGGTGCTGGTGCCGGAGTTGCTGTCGTTGCCGTTGACGGGGTCGACGTAGAAGTTCGTCGCGGCCGCGTAGGCGGGCTGGGCGGGCAGCGCGGCCGCGAGGGCGACGGCTGCCGCTGCCATCGCCTTGACCGTCACCGCACCGATGCGTCGGGGTCTCATCTGTGGTGTCCCTCCTCCAAGCCCCGGTGGCTTATGAGTTGCATTTATCGAGCCCGATGAGTGCCCGCGTCAAGACGATAGACATCCCTATTTTTCATCACCGAAACACCGTCGACGCGGGGATCTGCCGGGTTGAGGCTGAGAAGTTGCAGGTGAAACGGCTATCGCGCGGGCTTTGTCGTGGTGGGACGTGCATGCCAATGCAGATGAGTACGACTCATGTCCTGCATAGATCGCCCTTGTCAATCCTCAACATCCCGGGAGTATGTCCCCAGCGGCGCCCGACGGTGGCCGAAGGTGGCCACGCCCTCGCCGAGGTCGCTGAACCGAAGCCGGTCCACTCCGACCTGTGGCCCGGCAACACCTTCATTCGACCTGGTGACACGCGGCAGGCCGGGACCGCCGGACGAATCGACCACGAGCGGGTGTGCTGGGGCGACCCCGCCGCCGAGCCAGCCTTGACGGCCTTTGGCGGCAACATCGGACCGGACAGCGACCCGGCGGCTGGTTACACTGCACCAGAAGCGACTTCAGCCCCCGGCCCTGCGGCGCCGAGCCGCGCTCCACCAGCCCTACCCGGCCCTGCTCCTGGTCGTGGAGTCCACCCCGCGCGGCTACGTCCAGGGCCACCTCGCGTTCTGCCGCCGGATGCTCGCCGACTCCGACGCCCGGCTGCGGGCGGACGGGACGGACAGCTTTGGATCCGGGTCGTTGCTCCTGTTGCGGAAATCGAGAAGAACAGGGGAGTTGTCTTGTCCTACGGAATCCGCGCGGGCGGTCTCGAGCGCCACACCGCCGAAGAGGTCCTCCGCATCGAGCCTTGGGGAGCGCATGCCGTGCGGGTCAGGGCCTCGTCCGGGACCGTCGACCCCACCGCCCCTGGCGCGCTGGGGACCCCCTCGCCCTCTCCCCGAGCCGAACTGTCCGTTTCGGACGACGGCGGCGCCCGTCTGGTCAACGGCCGCATCGCGGTCGAGGCCTCTGCGGACGGCCGACTGAGGTTCTGCCGGGCCGGCTCGGGACGCGAACTCCTGTCCGAGAAGAGCCCGTTCGCGCACGAGGCCGGCTCTCGGCTCCAGGCGGCGGGCGGCCGGACGGAACAGTCCTTCGAGGCGTACGACGGTGAACGGCTGCACGGCCTCGGGCAGCACCCGCACGGGCGCCTGGACCAGAAGGGCTGTGTGGTCGACCTCGTCCAGGCCAACACCGTCGCGGCCATTCCCTTTCTGCACTCCTCACGCGGCTACGGGCTGCTGTGGAACAACCCCGCCACCGGGCGGGTCGAACTGGGCACCGACATCACCCGGTGGACCGCCGACGGCGGCGGGCGTGTCGACTACTGGATCACCGCCGGCGACACCCCGGCCCAGATCCTGGACGCCTACACCCTGGCCACCGGGCGGCCGCCGCTCCTACCCGAGTGGGCGTCCGGCTTCTGGCAGTCGAAGCTGCGCTACCGCACCCAGGACGAACTCCTGACCGTGGCAGGGGAGTACAAGAAGCGTGGACTGCCGCTTTCCGTCATCGTCTGCGACTTCTTCCACTGGCCCCGGATGGGCGACTGGCGCTTCGAGGAGAGCGAGTGGCCCGATCCGACCGCCATGGTGGAGGAGTTGAAGGGACTCGGGGTGAAGCTCGCCGTCTCGGTGTGGCCCACCGTCGAACCCGGCAGTGACACCTACGACGAGCTTCGCTCGGCCGGACACCTCGTCCAGGACGAGGCCGGCGGCCTGCTCACCTTCCCGTGGCCGTCCCGATACAGCGGCGATGCGCTGATCCGCCCGATGGCGTACTACGACGCCACCAGCCCCGCGGCACGCGCCGCCCTGTGGCAGCGGCTGAACGACAACTACCGTATCCACGGTGTGGCCTGCTTCTGGCTGGACGCCTGTGAGCCCGACCTTCCCCGGACCTCGCCGCGCGCGCCGTCTACGCCGCCGGGCCGGCCGCCGAGGCCGCGAACCTCTACCCGCTGGAGCACGCCCGCGCGGTGGCCGACGGCCTGCGCGCGGCGGGGGAGGACCGGCCGCTGTCGCTGATCCGCTCCGCCTGGGCGGGCAGCCAGGCGCACGGGTCCCTGCTGTGGTCCGGCGACATCCCGACCACCTTCGACTCCCTCGCGCGCCAGATCAGGGCCGGGCTGAACGTCGCGATGAGCGGCATCCCGTGGTGGAACACCGACATCGGCGGCTTCTTCGGCGGCCACCCCGACGACCCCGCGTACCGGGAACTGCTGATCCGCTGGTTCCAGTACGGCACCTTCAGCCCCGTCATGCGGCTGCACGGCGACCGCGCGCCCAATCACCCGGCCTTCTCCACGGACATGACCGGCGGGCCGAACGAGGTCTGGTCCTACGGCGAGCAGGCGTACGGCATCCTCCAGGACCACCTGCTGCTGCGCGAGCGGCTGCGCCCCTATCTGCACGCGCTGTCCGAGGAGGCCCACCGCACCGGCGCCCCGCCCATGCGCCCGCTGTTCTTCGACTTTCCCGAGGACCGGCACGCCTGGGACATCGACGACCAGTTCCTGCTCGGCCCCGACATCCTGGTGGCACCCGTGTACCGGGCAGGCGCGCGCACCCGCCAGGTGTACCTGCCGACCGGTGCCCGCTGGCTCGACCCGGTGACCGGACAGGTGTCCGAAGGCGGCGCGACGCTCGACGCCGACACCCCGCTGGAGCGCATTCCCGTCTTCGTACGCGAGGGAGCCGCCGTCGCGCCCGTGCTGCGCTGAAGCCCCCGGCGCGGGCGCGCCACCGCTGGAGCAGCGGTGGCGCGCCTGGGTGAAGGGAATGGTGGGCCGGTGGCTCAGCCCCAGGGCTGTTCGACCAGCCAGCTGGTGTCGGCGGCCCAACTGGTGGTGCTGTCCCAGCTGTTGGAGCCGCCGTTACTGGCAATGTAGGCCGTGTAGTTGTAATGGCGGAGGTACTTCGTCGGGAAGTTGACGGATCGGAAGGAGGTGCCGGTCCCGCTGTTGCCCGCGGTGGGGCAGAAAGTGGCGTCCTGGGCGAATGCGCCGCCGCCGTTGTCGGTGTTCAAGTAGAGCTGGTAGTTGTAGTGGCGCAGGAACTGGCCGGGGCTGTTGGCGGACTCGAAGGACACGCAGGAGCTGTTGGCCAGGCCGGCCCGGACGATCCAGGTGGCGTCGGCCTTGTCGGTGGCCGAGCTGGAGGAGTTCGTGGCGGAGATGACGACCTTGGTGTCGGCGTCGTCGTGGCGGAGGTAGTGCGAGGTGCAGCAGGGCGCGGTGGTGGCCCGGAGGGAGATCCGGGAGCCGGGGGTCAGTGTGCCGGTGCCGGTCGAGCCGCTGTTGTAGCCGGCGGCGGTGATGTTGGCCTGGACGGCGTTCTCGGTGGCGTCCGTGGGGTAGCCCGAGGTCATGACGCCTTCGTAGAAGGTGCCTCGGGCCCACTTGCTGTTGTCGCCGCCGATGCCGAGGATGATCGCGCCTTCCTTGTGCATCGGGTTGTAACCCGTGGCATTGGGGCGCACGCCGTTGTAGTAGGTGGACAGGCCGCCCGACCGGGCGTCGCCGCCGCGGAGGGCCCACTGGTTCGGGCCGCCCTTGAGCATGGCGGTCAGGAACCGGTTGTTGACGCTGGGGTCGCCCGCGTTGAACCCGCGGTTGACCCCGGAGAACAGGCCGTTCTCCAGGTCGGCCATGACCCAGGGGCCGTTGCCGCTGCCCGAACCCCAGGCCTTGTTGTTGCCGAAGTAGAGGGCCTCCATGTGGCCGTTGCCGGTGTCCAGGCTGTTGGTCTCGGCGTTGCCGTAGTCGAAGCAGCAGCCGTCGTTGAAGTGCGTGCCGTCGAAGATGGCGTACATGCCCTCGGGCTGGTCGCCGGTGGCGATGCCGTTGGTGTTGTTGTTCCGGTAGCCGGTCCCGGGGGCCACATAGACGCCGTACGCCTTGTGGCCGGCCACGGTGACCGGCGCCTCGAAGGCGTTGGCGAGGTTGTCCGGCCCGTCGGCCGCGCCGCCGGCGGGCGCCTGGGTGAGGTGGTTGGCCTTGCCGGACTGGTCGTAGATGACGGTGATGACGCAGCTGGTGCCGGTACAGAAGTCGTCCTGCGCGGCGGCGTTGGCGTATCCGCCGGCGCTCAGCAGGCCGATGTCCCTGGTCGCGCCGTCGGAGGCGCGCTTGACCTGGTAGAGCGAGCCGTTGTACGTCCCGTACAGGGCCCGGGTGGTGCTGTGCGCGGCGACGCAGGGGGTGCCGCCGGCGGCGTAGATGTCGCAGGGCCCCTGGGTGGCCGCCTGCGAGGTCGCGGCCGTGGCGGTGAGCAGGCCGACGGCGAGTGCGGCGGTCGCGCCCGTTGCGAGGAGAGCTCGCCCGAGCCTACGGATCGACGGTTTGACCATGAAGGACTCCTTCACAGGGTGGGGGTGGGGTGGGCGTCCGCGGACCTCCCGGCGTCCTGCTGTGCGGACGGTGTGGGCTCCGCCGACGCGTCCGAGTGCGGTTCGGCTTCGGCCGAATTCGGCACCGACTCGGCACGGACTGTTCGTCAGCTCCAGGGGGCGGCGGCGAGCCAGCTGGTGTCCTGGGCCCACGACGACGGGTTGTCCCAGGCGTTGGTGCCGCCGTTGCCGGCGATGTAGCCGACGAGGCGGTAGTGGCGGATGTACTTGGCCGGGAAGTTGAAGGACTGCAGGGAGTAGCCCGTGCCGCTGTTTCCCGGCTTCGCGCAGAAGGTGGCGTCGGCGGCGAACTGGCCTGTGCCGGCATCGGCCTGGAGGTGGAGCTGGAAGGCGTAGTGCCTGAGGTAGCGGCCGGGCGTGTCGGCGGACTCGAAGGAGACACAACTGCTGTCGGCCAGGCCGGCGCGGACGATCCAGGTGGCGTTGCCCTTGTCGACGGCGGAACTGCCGGAGGTCACCGGCGCGATCACGACCCTGTCGTCGCCCGTGTCGTGCCGCAGGTAGTCGCCGGTGCAGCAGGAGGTGGTGGCCTGCAGCGACACCTTCGCGCCCGGGACGAAGGGGTTCGTGGTGTCGGTGCTGTAGCCGGCTGCGGCAATGTTGGCCTGGACTGCGGCGTCGGTGGCGTCGGAAGGGTAGCCCTTGACCATGGCGCCCTCGTAGAAGGTGCCGGCGCTCGCGTTGCGGTTGGTCTGGCAGCAGTCGCCGCCGCTGCCGAGGATGACGGCGCCCTGCTTGTGCATCGGGCTCCACCCGCCGGGCAGCGTGCCACTGTAGAGCTGGGTCAGGTCCCCGGCCTGGGCGTTGGCGCCCTTGAGTGCCATCCGGGTGGTGCCGTCGTTCTTGAGCATCGCGGTGACGAAGCGGCCGGTCTGCGAGACCTGGTTGGGGTTCCACGCCTTGCTGCCGCCGGAGAACAGGCCGTTCTCCAGGTCCGCCTGCACCCACGGCCCGGTCCCGCTGCAACCGCCGAACCAGCACTCCGTGCTGAAGTTGATCGCGTCCATGGCGCCGTTGCCGTCGGCCTTGTGGTCGATCTCCGTGTTGCCGTAGTCGAAGCAGCAGCCGTTGTTGACGTGGGTGCCGCTGGTGACCATGTACTCGCCCTCGGGCGAGCTGCCGGTGGGCACGCCCCCGGCGGGGTTGTAGGCGAAGTAGCTGTTGCCGGGGTTGATGTAGAGCGCGTACGCCTTGCGGCCGCCCACGCTCAGCGCCTCGGTGTTCGCGGTGGCCGCCGTGTCGGCGCCGCCGGTCCCGCCGGGTCCTTGGTAGACCAGGGTGTTGCCGCCGCCGGTCTGGTCGTAGACGCGGGTGATGGTGCAGGTGGTGCCCGCGCAGAAGGAGTCCTGCGCCGCGGCGTCGGCGACGCCGCCGGCGGACAGCAGCCCGATGTCCTGCAGCGTCGCGTCCGAGGCGCGCTGCACCTGGTACAGCGGGCCGTTGTAGGAGGCGAACAGCGCGCGGGTGGTGCTGTGCGCGGCGACGCACGGCGTCCCGCCTGCGGCGTAGAGGTCGCACGGGCCCTGGGCGGCGGCCTGGGAGGCGGTGGCCCCGCCGACGAGTAGGCCGGTGACCAGCACGGCTGTCGTCCCCGCAGCCGGCAGCGCCCGCCGGATGCGGCGCAGCCACGATCGCATGGACATGGGTGGAACTCCTTCGCAGGGTGGGGAAGGAAGATCGCGGCCGTAATGTTAACGCTAACAATTTTGGCCTCGGAAGGGTGCGCGCAGGGTTGAAATGGACACCGCCATCGCGCTGCAACGCCCATCAATATGGCCAGAGTTCGAGACGCCGTCAAGATGTCGCGCACGACGGAGAGCTGGCTTCGAGATGTTGAGTCACGAAGCACAAGAGAACGCACCTGCCAAGCCCGCATCGCCGAGGTGGCATGACGTGCGATGGGTCAGCCCTACCGCGACCACCTGCGCCGACGGCGGCCGAGAACCCCGAAGCGCTTCGCTCGACTGCTCCGTGCCCGGGCTTTCACGCCCACGGGAGGGCTTCTCCCGAATGCAAGTGCTCGCTCAGCCACAGCGCGGTGTTGCTGACGTGCATCAACGCGGCGGCCTGGCTGAGGGAGGCGTCGCGGATCGACAGCGCTCGGAAGATCGCCTCGTGCTCGGCGATGGTCCGGTCCGAGGCCTGGGCGTCGACCAGACCGCGCCAGGTGCGGGCGCGCAGCGTGCGCCCGGAGATGCCCTCCAGGAGGGTGAGCAGGGTCTCGTTGCCCGTGGCCGCGATGACGGCACGGTGGAACGCGGCGTCGTGGGCGTTGAGCAGTTCCACGTCGTCATGCGCTTCGCGCATGGCCTCCAGGTGCCGCTCTACCTCGGCCAGCTGCTCGTCGGAGATCCGGGTTGCGGCCAGCGCCGTGGCGACCGGTTCCAGGAGTCGCCGTACCTCGATGAGATCCTGCACCGCGGCGGAATCGCCCTGCAGCAGCTCCACCGCGCCGCCGAGCCCCTCGAGGAGCAGGCTCGGCTGCAGGCTGGTCACGTAGGTGCCGTCGCCCCGTCGGACCTCCAGGATCCGGGCGACGGCCAACGCCTTCACGGCCTCCCGGGCGAGATTGCGGGAGAGGCCGAGCTGGGCGGCCAGCTCCGGCTCCGGGGGGAGTTTCGAGCCCGGTGGCAGCGCTCCGCTCCGGATCAGCTCCCGGATCTGCGTGATCGCCTTGTCTGTCAGAGACACCGCGCACTCCTTCCGGTCCTGTTCGTGACAGGCACGTCCGACCTGATGAGTTCCCGGGCGCGGAGATCCTCCCAGAGAGCCTCGGGGATGTGCTGACGGTGGAGGTCCACGTTCCGTCCGACCTGTTCCGCCGTCCGCATGCCGAGGGTGACGTTGATGATACTGGGATGGCTGTACGGGAACGCGACCGCTGCAGCGGGCAACGTCGTTCCGTGCGCCGCGCAGACCTCGGCGATCGCCAGGGCGCGGGCGACGACGGCCGGGGGAGCTTCCCGGTAGTCGTACGTCATGCCCTGCGCCGGCCGGTCGCGGGAGAGCAGTCCCGAGTTGAACACACCGACGGCCACCACGCTCTTTCCGAGTGCCCGCGCGGCGGGCAGGACGTCGTCGAGGGCGGACTGGTCGAGGAGGGTGTAGCGACCCGCGAGCATCACCACGTCGGCCGGGGTCTCGCGCAGGAAGCGGGCGAGCATGGCCGACCGGTTCATGCCTGCGCCGATCGCGCCGACCACTCCCTGATCACGCAGCTCCGCCAGGGCCGGCATGGCCTCGTCGGCGGCCTGCCTCCAGTGGTCGTCGGGGTCGTGCAGGTAGACGACGTCCAGGCGGTCCAGGCCAGTGCGTTCCAAGGTCGCCTCGATGGAGCGGAGCACTCCGTCACGGCTGAAGTCCCACTGCCTGCGAAGGTCGTCCGGCACCACGAAACCTTCGCTGTCGAGCCCGTGCGGCCGCTCGTTGGGGACGAGCAGGCGGCCGACCTTGGAGGAGACGACGTACGCGTCGCGCGGACGGTCCCGCAGGGCGGCTCCCAGACGTCGCTCGGACAGGCCGAGCCCGTAGTGCGGCGCCGTGTCGAAGTACCGGATGCCGGACTCCCAGGCCGCCTCGATCGCGGCCTGTGCGTCGTGAGGAGGGGTGACGCGGTAGAGGTTGCCTATCACGGAGGCCCCGAAGCCCAGTTCGGTGAGCTCGACGGAAGTGTTCATGATCTTCCGGCGGGCCATGGTCCGTTGTGTCAACTGCGTTCCTCCTGGTGCGCGGTTCGGTGCGACGGCCGAGGGACCCGGCGCAGGGCATGCATCAGCTCGGTGGCGGAGGCGACGCGGCACCGGCGGCCAGGTCGGTGGTCATCGGCCGAGCCATCCGCCGTCGACGGGGAGGACGGTGCCGTGGATGTAGGCGGCGGCGTCGGAGGCGAGGAAGACGGTGGCGCCGGCGAGGTCGTCGGCCCGGCCCCAGCGGCCGGCCGGGATCCGTTCCAGGATCGCCTTGCTGCGCACCGGGTCGGCCTGCAGCGCCTGGGTGTTGTCGGTGGCGATGTAGCCGGGTGCGATGGCGTTGACGTTGACGCCGCGCCCGGCCCATTCGTTGGCCAGCGCCTTGGTCAGCCCGGCGACGCCGTGCTTGGCGGCGGTGTAGCCGGGGACCGTGATGCCGCCCTGGAAGCTGAGGAGCGACGCGGTGAAGATGATCTTCCCGTGGCCGCGGGCGACCATCGCCGCGCCCACCGCCCGGGACAGCGCGAACTGGGCGCTCAGGTTGACCTGGAGCACCTGGTCCCAGTCGGCGTCCGGGTGTTGGGCGGCGGGTGCGCGGCGGATGGTGCCGGCGTTGTTGACCAGGATGTCCACCGGCCGTTCGCGGCCCGCGAGGTCCGTGCCCAGGGCGCGGACGGCGTCCGGGTCGGCGAAGTCGGTGCGGATCGCCTCGAAGGTGCGGCCCGCGGCCAGCACGTCCTTCTCGACGTCGCTGCCGGTGTCCTCCAGGTTGGCGCTGACGCCGATGACGTCCGCGCCGGCCTCGGCCAGGGCGCGGGCCATGGCCCGGCCGATGCCGCGCCGGGCGCCGGTGACGACGGCGAGCCGGCCGGTCAGGTCGAAGGCGGTCATGCGCTCGCTCCCCGGGTGTCGTCGGTGCAGTCCACGAGGATCTTCATCACGTCGCCGCCGCCCTCCAGGGCCTCGAACGCCGCCGGGGCCTCGGCGAGCGGCACCACCTTGCTGATCAGCCGGTCGGCCGGGATCGTGCCGTCGGCGACCAGCGCCACCGCCTTCTCGAAGTCGGATCGGTCGTACAGGCGGGCGCCCACCAGGGTGAGTT
Organism: Streptomyces sp. TLI_235; assembly: GCA_002300355.1. Classification (NCBI taxonomy): domain Bacteria; kingdom Bacillati; phylum Actinomycetota; class Actinomycetes; order Kitasatosporales; family Streptomycetaceae; genus Streptomyces; species Streptomyces sp. TLI_235. The sequence continues at coordinate 1,009,269 of NSGV01000003.1, read as the reverse complement.
CGCGCCAGAAGAAGCGGTGCAGGTTGATCTCGCGAGGCCGCGGGTGGATCGCCACCAGGCACAGCCGGCCGCGCACGCCCAGCACCTCCACCGCGGTGTCGACGCCGGCCGCCGCGCCGGAGACCTCGAACGCGACGTCCGCGCCCGCGCCGCCGGTCCACTCCCACGCCGCCTCGACGACGTTCTCGGCCGCCGGGTCCCAGGTGACCAGGCCCGACTCCTCGGCCAGCTTCCGCCGGTGGGCGCTCAGCTCCACCACCCGGACCTCGGCCCCGCCCGCCCGCGCCACCAGCGCGATCAGGATCCCGACCGGACCGCCGCCCACGACGACGACCCGCTCACCGGCCCGCACCTCGGCCCGGCCGACGTCGTGCACGGCCACCGCGGTGGGCTCCACCAGCGCGGCCCGGTCCAGCGCCAGCGACTGCGGCAGCCGGACCAACGTGTCGGCGGGGACCGCCCAGCGCTGCTGCATCGCACCCGGCGAGTCGATACCGATGAAGTCCAGGTTCTGGCAGACGTGCTGGTGGCCGTTGAGGCAGGCCGGGCAGGTGCCGTCCCAGGCCAGCGGCATCACCGTCACCGCGTCCCCGGGCTGCCAGCCCTCCACCCCGGCACCGACCCGCACCACCCGCCCGGCCATCTCATGGCCCAGCACCGCCGGCGCGGCCACCCGCGCATCCATGTCGCCGTGGAAGATGTGCAGATCCGTGCCACAGATCCCCACATACGCGGGAGCCAGCAGCACCTCGCCCGGACCGGGCTCGGACGGCTCCACCGGAGCCGTGTCCAACGTCCGGGCAGCCGTGTAACGGACAGCAAGCGTCATCGTGATTCCCGAGTCTCTTCAGCGCGGACGCCGATGGTCAGCAGCAGGTTGGCGAAGGTGCGGATGTCGGCCGTGACGACGGTGAGGGCCAGGTCGGGTGACCGGGCGGCGTCATAGAACTCGTAACGGCCGAGCGTCCCGAGGGGGACGGGCGCCAGCATCGAGCGGTACTCGGCGATGGCCGGCGGCTCCGGCTCGCCCTCGGGCGGCACCATCACGTGCGCCGCCTCGACGGGCAGAGCCCGCAGCAGGACGTCGAGCACGGTGGTGACATCCAGCAGACCCGGCGCCAGGTTGAGATGGACGGTCCTGGTTCGCGGGCCGGTGGCCGTGCTCGCCGGATAGTGGCCGTCGGCGAGCAGGACCCGGGCTCCGTGCCCGGCGTCCGCCAGGGCTTCGAGGATGCCCGGGTGCAGCAGTTCGGTCAGCAGCACGAGGTGCCTTCCTCGAGGATCCGGGCGTCAGACACGGGCGGTCCAGACCGGGCCGTCGGGGTAGGTGTACTCCTTGAGCGAGGCCGGGTGCATCTGTGCGCTCAGCCCGGGCAGGGTCGGTGCCAGGTAGTGGCCGTCGGCGATGCGGACGGGGTCGACGAAGTGCTCGTGCAGGTGGTCGACGTACTCGATGACCCGGTCCTCGGTGGTGCCGGAGACGGCGACGTAGTCGAACATCGACAGGTGCTGGACCATCTCGCACAGCCCCACTCCGCCGGCGTGCGGGCAGACCGGAACCCCGAACTTCGCGGCGAGCAGGAGGATCGCGAGGTTCTCGTTGACGCCGCCGACGCGTGCGGAGTCGATCTGCACGATGTCCACCGCGCCGGCCTGCAGCAGCTGCTTGAAGACGACCCGGTTGGCGATGTGCTCGCCGGTGGCGACCTTGATGGGGCCGAGCGCCTTGCGGACGGCGGCGTGGCCGAGGATGTCGTCGGGGGAGGTGGGCTCCTCGATCCAGTACGGGTCGTAGGGGGCGAGGGTACGCATCCAGTCGATCGCGGGTGCCACGTCCCACCTCTGGTTGGCGTCGACGGCGATGCGGACGTCCGGGCCGACCGCCTCGCGGGCGACCCGCATGCGCCGTACGTCGTCCTCCAGGTCCGCGCCGACCTTCAGCTTGATCTGGGTGAAGCCGTCGGCGACGGCCTCGCCGGCCAGGCGGGCCAGCTTCTCGTCGGAGTAACCCAGCCAGCCGGGCGTGGTGGTGTAGGCGGGGTAGCCGCGCTCCAGAAGACGGGCGATGCGTTCCTGACGGCCCGGTTCGGCGCGGCGCAGGATGTCCAGCGCCTCCTCGGAGGTGAGCGCGTCGCTGAGCCAGCGGAAGTCGACCTGGGAGACCAGCTCCTCGGGGGCCATCTCGCCGAGGAACTGCCAGACGGGCCTGCCCGCGCGCTTGGCGGCGAGGTCCCAGGCGGCGTTGACGACGGCTCCGGTGGCCATGTGGATGGCACCCTTCTCCGGGCCCAGCCAACGCAGTTGCGGATCGTGCACGAGCGAGCGGGAGAAGGGCCCCAGGTCGCCGCAGACGTCCTCGACGGACCGGCCGACCACGTACGGGGCGAGGGCCGCGATGGCCGCGGCCTGCACGTCGTTGCCGCGTCCGGTGGTGAAGGCGAGAGCGTGGCCCTCCAGTCCGTCGCCGGCGTCGGTGCGCAGCACCACGTAGGCGGCGGAGTAGTCGGGCTCGGGGTTCATGGCGTCCGAGCCGTCGAGGTGTTCGGAGGTGGGGAACCGCACGTCCAGGACGTCCAGGGCGGTGATGCGGGCGGATGCGGGCACGGGCGAGGACATGCGGCAACTCCTGTGAGGAACACGGGGGGCGATCCCCTCGTGGCGAGACGTGAACGCGGCGGAGGACGGGCGGCGACGGCAGCCGCCCGGGTCACTCCTGGACCTTGCCCCCGGTGATGCGGGAGATGGCGAGCGCGATCAGGATGATCAGGCCGTTGAGAGCACCGATCCACTGGGCGGGGACGCCCGCCAGCGTGAGCACGTTCTGGATCATGAAGAGCAGGAGGATGCCGCAGAACGCGCCGAACATGGTCCCCCTGCCGCCGTTCAGGCTGATCCCGCCGATGACGGCGGCGGCGAAGACGGTGAAGATGTAGCCGTTGCCCTGCGCGGAGGCGACCGAGGCCAGGCGCCCGGACAGCATCAGGCCGGCGAGGGCGGCGAGCACGCTGCCCGTCACGATGACGATCCACAGCACCCGGTCGGTACGGATGCCGCCCGCCTTCGCCGCGTCGACGTTGCCGCCGATGGCGTACAGCGAGCGGCCGAAGCTGGTCCAGCCGAGCACCACGATGGCGATGGCGAACAGGGCCAGGCAGATCCAGATGGAGGCCGGCATGCCGAACCACTGGGCGGTGCCGAGGTAGAGCATCGAGTCCGGCAGCTGGAAGAAGGTCTGGCCGCCGGAGATGCCGGTGAGGATGCCGCGCAGCACGATCAGCATGCCGAGGGTGACGATGAAGCCGTTGAGGCCGAAGCGGATGATCAGCAGTGAGTTGATCACGCCGACGAGCGCGCCCACGGCCAGGGTGACAGGGATTGCCCAGGCGCCGGAGAGCAGACCGAGTCCGTGTCCGGCGCCGACCGGGACGACCAGCCAGGCCGCGACACCGGGGGCCAGGCCCATCGTGGACTCCAGCGACAGGTCCATCTTCTTGACGATCAGGATCATCGTCTGGGCGAGGACCAGCAGGGCCATCTCGGACATGGTCTGCAGGACGTTGATGAGGTTGTCGGCCTGCAGGAAGACCGGATTGACGATCTGGCCGACGATCGCGATGACGACGATCGCGGGGACGAGGGCGAGGTCGCGCAGACGGGCCAGGGGGATCCGGCCGCCGAGCAGCGCGGTGCGCCTGGGCTTGGGTCCGACGGCCCGGGCGGCTGTGTCCGCGAGGACGGTTTCAGGCATTGAGGTCCACTCCTTCCATCGCGGCCACGAGTTCGTGGTCGTGCCAGCCGCGGGCTATCTCCGAGGTCACCCGGCCCTGGAACATCACCAGGACCCGGTCGCACATGCGCAGGTCGTCGAGTTCGTCGGAGGCGATGAGCACTCCGGTGCCGGACTCCGCGGTCTCCTCGACCTTGCCGAGGAGGAACTCCTTTGAGCGCACGTCCACCCCGGCGGTCGGGTTGATCAGCACCAGCAGACGCGGATCGTCCGCCAGAGCGCGGGCCATGACGACCTTCTGCTGGTTGCCGCCCGAGAGCGCGGAGACGGGCAGCTCGGGTCCCGGCGTCTTGATCGCCAGCTTCTCGATCATGTTGTCGGCGAGCCGGTCCCGTCGGTCACGGCTGAGGAAGCCGTTCTTGCCGAGCCGGTGAGGAACGGACAGCGTGGCGTTGTCCGCGATCGACATGTCGGGCACGAAGCCCTGATGGTGCCGGTCCTGCGGGACGAACCCGGCGCCTGCGGCGAGCGCGGCGGGCACGCTGCCCGGCCGGGGCCGCCGCCCGGCGATCTCCACCTCGCCCGCCTGGGCCGCCCGCAGCCCCACGACGGTCTCGGCGACCTCAGTGCGACCGCTGCCGGCGGCGCCCGCGAGTCCGACGATCTCCCCGGAGCCCACCTGGAAGGTGACGTCATGGTAAGAGCCGTCACTGCCCAGCGCCTGCACGGACAGCGCAGGCGGGGTGGTGCGGTCGAGGCTGCTCGACCGCACCTGCAGCCGGTCGACCGCAGCCTCACCGGTCATCGCGGCGACCAGCTTGGCGCGGGGGAGCTCCGCGACCGGCGCGGTCACGATGTGCGCCGCGTCGCGGAACACCGTCACCATGTCGCAGATGTCGTAGACCTCCTGGAGATGGTGGCTGATGAACAGGAAGGTCACGCCCTGGCGCTGCAGCTCGCGGATGCGCTCGAAGAGGCGGGTGATGGCCGCCCCGTCGAGCTGGGCGGTGGGCTCGTCCAGGATGATGAACCGTGCCCCGAAGGACAGCGCCCGGGCGATCTCCACGAACTGCCGCTGCTCCACGCTCAGTTCGCCGGCCGCGGTCTGTGGGTCGACGTCCACCGACCACGTCGACAGCAGCTCCTGCGCCCGCCGGCGCACACCCTGCCAGCTGATGAGCCGGCTGCGGCCGTGGTCGTGCCGGTTCAGGAAGAGGTTCTCGGCGACGGTCAGGGTGGGGATGATCGTCGACTTCTGGTAGACGCAGGCCACGCGCTGTCGCCAGGCGTCGCGGTCCGCGAGGCGTGGTGCGGGGCGGCCGCCGAAAGTGACCGTTCCCTCGTCGGGGGCCTGCAGGCCGCTGAGGACCGACACCAGGGTCGACTTGCCCGCTCCGTTGCGGCCGACGAGCGCGTGGGTCTCGCCGGGCATGATGGTGATCCGGGCGCCGTTGAGGGCCACCGTCGGACCGAATCGTTTGACTATGCCCGTCGCCTCGACGACGGGCGGGGCTGCGGGGACCTGCCCGTCGTCCGCCGGGGCGGGCGCGGGGGTGACTGCTCGTTCCCCGTCGCTCATCTCAACCGCCTTGTGCTCGTGAGCCGTTGGTTCCGTAGGAAGAATCAGCCGAGGTTGTTGCCCCACAGCGACCTGTCGTCGCTCTTGACGCTGGCCTCGCCGCCGTAGGTGCCGCCGTCGACGGTGACCAGGGGAGCGGAGAGCTGGTCCTCCAACAGACCCTCGCGGACCTGGATGATCGTGCTGTCGTGGTCGGTCTTGCCGGGCTTGAACGTCTTCCCGTCGATCGCCGCCTTCAGGTAGTACAGGGCGTACTTGGCGTAGAGGTCGGCAGGCTGGGAGACGGTGGCGTCGATCTTGCCCTCGCCGATGGACTTCAGCTCCTCCGGGATGCCGTCGTTGGACACGACGAACACGTGCTTGGGGTCCTTCGGGTCGACCAGCAGCCCCTTCTGCTTGAGGACCTGGAGCGTGCCGGACAGGGCGAAGCTGGACTCCATGTAGACGCCCTTGATGTCCGGGTTGGCAGTCAGGTCGGTCTGCAGCTTCTGTGCAGCGACCGCGCCGTCCCAGTTGGTGGCCTCGCCGAACACCTTGATGCCGGGGTAGTTCTTCTTCATGCAGTCGTTGAACGCCTCTGTACGGTCACGGCCGTTGATGGAGTCCAGGCCGCCCTCCAGCATGACGACCTTGCCCTCGCCGTTGAGCTTCGTGCCGAGGAACTGACAGGCCTTCTCGCCGTAGGCGCGGTTGTCGGCGCGCACGACCATGAACACCTTGCCGGTGTCCGGGCGGGTGTCGACGGTGACGACCGGGATCTTCTTCGCCTCCAACTGCGCCAGCGTCGGCGCGATGGCGGCGGTGTCCTGCGGAGCCATCGCGAGGCCCTTGACGCCCTGGCTGATGAACGTCTGCGCGTTGGCGGTCAGCTTGGCGACGTCGTTCTGCGAGTTGGTGGTCTTCAGGTCCAGCCCCAGCTCCTTGGCGTACTGGGGCGTGTACTTGATGTACGAGTTCCAGAAGTCGGTGTCGGAACGCGGGTAGTCCACGCCGACCAGCGGCGCGCCACCCGACGTCGCGGTGCCGGAGCCGCCGCTGCAGGCGCTGAGCAGTGCCAGGGCGGACATGGCTGAGGTGATGGAGCAGAGTGCGGTCCTGAGTCTCATCGGTACTTCCTCGCGCTGGTCCCTTGAGCGGGAGAGAGAGCTGTGCCGGGCGACGGCTGCCGTGCGCCGCCGCATCGGAGAGATGGGATGTATATATAGGCGCCGACCCGCGCTGCTGTCTAGGCGGCGGACAAAATTGCTGGAAGCTCGGCCTGTTGGATGGCCGCAGGGTGGCCGGCGGTGCAAATCAATCCCATCAATGACATCGCATGCGACAAACATTCCATGTCTGGCGCATGGCAAATGGGATATATGTCTCCATAGAAGGGCAAAGCAGCGAGCTGGTGGCCGTTTTCATCCCTGTACGCCCGTTGACATCGGGGCGTTACATGGACGAACTTCGTGCGTAACCTCCGGCGCTCCAGGGACGTGCGCGTCACATGTCCCTCGGTCCAGCCCGTCTCCACTTCCCCCAGCCAAGGGATGTCCTCATGGCAAGCTCTCTGAACCGACGTCAGTTCCTGTCCGCAGCCGCAGGTGTGGCTGCGGCAGCGATCGCCGGCGGCGGCCTCGCGGCCGGCGTCGCACAGGCGGCACCGAGCACCTACACTCCCGACTGGAACTCGGTCGACCAGCACCCGGCAGCCCCGGAGTGGTTCCAGGACGCCAAGTTCGGGATCTACTTCCACTGGGGGGTCTTCAGCGTTCCCGCGTACCAGAGCGAGTGGTACCCGCGGAACATGTACAAGGCCGGCAGCGCGGCCAACCAGCACCACATCGCCACCTACGGCCAGCCGTCGGCCTGGCCCTACCACAACTTCATCAACGGAGCGCAGGACCTCGCGGGCAACACCGTGCAGTTCGCGCCGAAGCTGAAGTCGGCCGGCGGGAACTTCGACCCCGACGAGTGGGCGCAGCTGTTCGTCGACGCCGGTGCCAAGTACGCCGGACCGGTCGCCGAGCACCACGACGGCTTCTCCATGTGGGACAGCCAGGTCAACGAGTGGAACTCGGTCGCCAAGGGCCCGAAGCTGAACCTCCTGCAGCTGTTCGCCACGGCGATCCGTGCCAAGAACCTCAAGCTGCTGGTGGCCATGCACCACGCGTTCAACTTCAACGGCTTCTACGAGAGCGCCCCCGCCCAGACGGACCCGAGCCTGAAGAAGCTCTACGGGCAGTTGGGCAGGGCACAGGAGAACCAGCTCTGGTACGACAAGCTGAAGGAGGTCGTCGACCGCGCCCAGCCGGACATCCTCTGGCAGGACTTCGACCTGAACATGGTCGACGAGACGCAGCGCCTCAACTTCCTGTCCTACTACTACAACCAGGCCAATTCCTGGGGCCGCGAGGTCGTCGCCACCTTCAAGGACGGCTTCAACAACAAGGGCGAGGTCTTCGACTACGAGCGCGGCGGCCCGGCGGACCTCACCAGCCCGTACTGGCTGACCGACGACAGCATCTCCAGCAGCAGCTGGTGCTACACGCAGGGCATCGGCTACTACAGCATCCAGCAGATGCTGCACTCGTTCATCGACCGGGTCAGCAAGAACGGCAACGTCCTGCTGAACATCGCGCCGATGGCCGACGGCACCATCCCCCAGGGGCAGAAGGACGTCCTGCTCGGCATCGGCGACCACCTGAAGCGCTTCGGAGAGTCGATCTACTCGACCCGCGCCTGGACGGTGTACGGCGAGGGCCCGACGAAGATGGGCGGCGGCTCCTTCACCAACCCGACGGCGGGCACGCCGCAGGACATCCGCTTCACCCGCAACAAGGCCGGCAACGTCCTGTACGCCACCGTCCTTGGCTGGCCCGGCAGTTCACTTACGATCAGGACCCTCAGCTCGGACCGGATCAACCTCTCGTCGCTGACCTCGGTGAAGCTGCTCGGCTCCACCGCCGGAACCACCATCGACCTGGCCGCACCGGTGCAGAGCGCCTCCGGCCTCACGGTCACGCTGCCCTCCTCCGCGCCGTACAGCGCCAACGCGTACGTCCTGAAGCTCTCCTTCTCGGGCACCATCCCGGACCTGCTGCCGCCAGCCGGCGCCGTCGCCTTCAAGGACGTCAACTACACCGGCGCCTCGGCCGCGCTGGCCGTGGGCGAGTACACCGCGGCCGACCTCGCTGCGGCCGGTGTGGGCGCGGCCACCATCTCCTCCATCCGTACCTCCCCCGGCTTCCAGGTCATCGGCTACTCGGCGGACAACTTCACCGGCACCGCCTGGACCTTCACCGCCGACAACCCCGACCTCAGGGCCACCGGCAACAACGACCAGATCACCTCGCTGAAGGTCCAGTTCAACCCGTCGACGTACTTCCGGCTCACCAACGTCACCGACGACCTCGCCCTGGACAGCGGTGGCAACGTCGCCTCCGGGTCCAACCTCAAGCAGTGGACCTGGAACGGCAGCACCAACCTCCAGTGGCAGGCGGTCGACGTGGGCGGCGGCTACTACAAGCTGGTCAACCGCACCAACGGCATGGTCGCCGACGGCTGGGGCGCCACCACGGCCGGCTCCGCGGCCCGGCAGGCCGCGTGGAACGGCAGCACCAACCAGCAGTGGAAGATCACCCTCCGGAGCGGCTACGGCTACTCGATCGCCAACCGCGCCACCGGTCTGGTCCTCGACGGCGGCGGCAGCGTGGCGTCGGGCTCCGTGACCAAGCAGTGGACCTACAACAGCAGCTCCAACCTGCTGTGGACCTTCACGGCGGTGTAGCCACCGGACACCGCCGGTACGGGGTCGCAGGCGCAACGGCCTGCGGCCCCGTACGTTCGAGTCTGTGACCTGGACGTTCTCCTGACGCAGCAGCCCCGGCGGCTCCGGCCGCTGTTCATGCCGGACGTCTTGACGGAGGCCGGGAGTTCGTCAAAAGTGATGGCCTGATCCGAACGGCCCCCTGGCGGTCGTCTCGGCACCCGAATTGTGAGCGTTAACATAAGTGCGCGATCCGGGGGACCCGGCGTGGGGTCGGAGGGCCGTTTCCCTCCAACGGTTCGAAGCGGCCTCTGCCCGACTGCCCGGGCCACTCACATCATGCTTCGCTCGAAGAGACCGCCAATGCCTCTGATGCCTGGCGGGCTTCCCTTGACCAAGGACGGGATTGTGGACATCACCAGACGTCAGCTCGGCCGGCTCGCGGCGGTCGGCACGGGGGCGCTCCTACTGCCGGGGCTGCTGCCACCGGGCCGGGCGGCGGCAGCCGTGCCTCCGGCGGGGACGTGGGGCGACCAGGGCGACGACACCTACGTCGACCCCGTTCTCCCGGGCGACTTCAGCGACTGGGACTGCATCCGGGTCGGCGCCGACTACTACGGCATCACCAGCACCTTCGGGTACTCGCCCGGTGTGGCAGTCCTGCACTCGACGGACCTGGTCAACTGGCGGACGCTCGGCGGCGTGGTCGACGACGTCACCGCCATCGGTCCGCTGCTGAACTGGGACCGGATGGGACGCTTCGGCCGCGGCGTGTGGGCCGGGTCCATCCGCTACCATGCGGGGCGGTACTGGGTGTACTTCAACACCCCCGACGAGGGCTTCTTCATGTCCTCGGCCCCCTCGTCGGCCGGGCCGTGGGATCCGCTGACAGCGGTGTGGCGGACCTCCGGCTGGGATGATCCGTGCCCGTTCTGGGACGACGACGGGCAGGGCTACCTGGTCACCCACGCACTACTCGGACGGCTACAAGATCCACCTGTTCAAGCTGTCGGAGGACGGCAAGTCGCTGGTCGGCCCGTCCACGGTGATCCACCAGTCGTCGGGCAGCGAGGCCAACAAGCTCTACAAGATCAACGGGCTCTACTACCACCTGTACAGCGAGGTGAAGCCCGAGGGCCGGGTGCTCATGATGAACCGCGGCTCCAGTCTCTACGGGCCGTTCGAGACCCGGCAGCTGGAGCACGTCAACTCCTCGGTGGACCGCGAGCCCAACCAGGGCGGGCTGGTGCAGGCTCCGGACGGCACCTGGTACTTCGTGACGCACCACGGCCACGGCGACTGGGAGGGGCGGCCGCTGTCCCTGCTGCCGGTGGCCTGGGTGGACGGCTGGCCGATCCTGGGCCAGGTCGGTGCGGACGGCATCGGCACCATGGTGTGGACGGGCCAGGTGCCCGCCGGCGGCACGCCCGGTCTACCGGTCGACGCGCTGCCCCCCGTGGTCACCAGCGACCTGTTCACCGACACCCGGCTCAAGCCGCAGTGGGAGTGGTACTACCAGCCGCGCGCTGGCCACTGGTCGCTGACCGAACGCCCCGGCTACCTGCGGCTGAAGGCGTTCGCACCGCTGGCGGCCAACAACCTGAGGTGGAGAACGAGTTCGGCGCCTACAGTGACGACACCGCCCACCTCGCCCACCTCGCCGACCTGCTGCGCAGCCTTGGCGTCGACGTTCCGCTGTTCACCTGCGACCAGCCCGCCGACCTCGCCCGCGGCAGCCTGCCCGGTGTCCTGGCCACCGCCGACTTCGGCAGCCGCGCCCGCCAGGGCCTGGCCGCGCTGCGCGCCCACCAGCCCAGCGGCCCGCTCATGTGCACCGAATTCTGGATCGGCTGGTTCGACCGCTGGGGCGGCCACCACGTCGTCCGCGAACCGGATGCCGCCGCCCGGGAGTTGGACGAGCTGCTGGCCACCGGCGCCTCCGTCAACCTCTACATGTTCCACGGCGGCACCAGCTTCGGCTTCACCAACGGCGCCAACGACAAACACACTTTCCGCCCCACCGTCGGCTCGTACGACTACGACTCCCCGCTCGACGAGGCCGGCGACCCGACCCCGAAGTACCACGCCTTCCGCGACGTCATCGGCAAGTACGCCCCGGTCCCGGCCGAGCCGGTACCGGCCCCCGCGCCGAAGCTCCCCGCGGCCAGGGTGACGCTCACCGACACCGCACCGCTGTTCACCGGCCTGCCTGCACTCGGCAGCGCAGTGAAGTCCGAACACCCGCTCACCATGGAGCAGTTGCGGCAGGACTTCGGCTACGTCCTCTACAAGGCGACCCTGCCGACCGCCGGCCCCGCGCTTCTGGAACTGGACGACGTCCGCGACCGGGCTCAGGTCTTCGTCGACGGACAGCCCATCGGCGTGCTCGAACGGGAGAACCACGAGCGGGCCATCGTGTTCACCGCCCCCGCGGCCGGCAGCGTGCTGCGCGTCCTGGTGGAGAGCCAGGGCCGCGTGAACTACGGCCAAGGAATGCACGACCGCAAGGGCCTGCTCGGCCTCGTCCGGCTCAACGGAGCCGAACTGACGGGCTGGGCCAACCGCCCGCTGCCCCTGACCGACCTCAGCGGCCTCGGCTTCGCACCCGCCGAGGGGCCCGCCGTCGGGCCGGTCTTCCACCGGGGCACCTTCGACATCGAGGAACCGGCCGACACCTTCGTCCACCTCCCCGGTTGGACCAAGGGCAACGTCTGGATCAACGGCTTCCACCTCGGCCGCCACTGGTCCCGTGGCCCCCAGCGCTCCCTGTACGTACCCGGCCCCGTCCTGCGCCCGGGGCCGAACGAGATCACCGTGCTCGAACTGCACACCACGAGCCTCGACCGCACAGTAGAGCTGCGCAAGCAGCCCGACCTCGGCCCCACCGAGGAATGACCGACCATCCGTGAACAGCCGGGCGGCGGGGACATCGTCCCCGGCGCCCGGCTCGCCTCCACCCCGGCCGACCTGGCCGCCGAGCTCGATCGCGCCCTCACCGTCGACAACCCGGCGCTGCGCGCAGGGGGACAACGCCCTGCGGCTCAGCACAGCTGGGCTGGTGTCACTGTCGGGTGGACACGGAAGAGGCGGCGGCCGATGGCCTGGTTGGATTTTGGCGATGACTGCCGGGTCCATGGCGGTCCCGCCGGCCGTGACGCGTTCCAGCGCGGAGAAGAACTGGTCGGAGTCGAGGGGTGTGATGGGCAGGGGCAGGGGCAGGGGCAGGGGCAGGCACGGGTGCGGGGCGCCCTGCGGGGGTTCACGACGTCCGAGCGGCCGGGGGTTGCGCCTGGGCTTCGACCACCAGCGCGTGGCCGGGGCGGTTGGCCGTGTCCGGTGCGGCCAGGCCGACCTGGGCCAGGTACCGGCCGGTCACGGTGAGGGCGGTCGCCCGCTTCGCCCAGGCGGGCCAGGTGTGCTCGGGGGAGGAGAGCTCGGGGCGCACCCGCAGGGAGTAGCGGGTGTCGGGCTCGAGCCCCGGGAGGCGGACGGGAGCGCCGTTCGCGGCGACGGAGGTGCCCAGCTGAACGTAGGCGAAGACGGCGTGGGAGCGGTCCCGGGATACGACGCCGTGGACCCAGGCGGCCGGGTCGGGGTGGTCGGTGCGGACGACGTCGCCGCCGTGGAGCAGCGGCCGCAGGTGCTTGTAGACGCCGACCCACGAGGTGAGCGCGTTCAGGTCGTCCTTCGACCAGGTCGAGATGTCCGATTCGATACCGGCGTGCCCGAACAGGGCGGTGGCGCAGCGGAAGGCGAGTGCGGTGTCGCGGTGGCTGATGTGGGCGGGGGCGGAGCCGACGTGGGAGCCGATCAGCTCGAGCGGCAGGAGCAGGCCGGTCCAGCGCTGGATGGCCTGGCGTTCGATCGGGTCGATGTTGTCCGATCCCCAGATCCGGTCGGTGCGCTCGAGGATGCCGAGGTCGGCGCGGGCGCCGCCGGAGGAGCAGGACTCGATCTCCAGACCGGGATGGCGGGCGCGCAGTTCGTCCAGGAGCCGGTAGACCGCCGTCGTCTGCGCGTGCACGCCGGGCCGGCCGTCATGGACGGCGTCGGCGAGGTCGCGGTTGTGGTCCCACTTGATGTAGTCGATGCCCACGTCCCCGACCAGGGTGCTGATCCGGTCCAGCAGGTAGGCGTAGGCGTCGGGGTGCGCGACGTCCAGGACGTGCTGGCTGCGCTGCTCGAACGGGAGGCGTTCGGGGTCGGCGAGGAGCCAGCCCGGGTGGGCGCGGGCCAGGTCGGAGTCGGGGTTGACCATCTCGGGCTCGAACCAGAGGCCGAACTGCATGCCCAGCCCGTGGACGTGGTCGGCGAACGGGCGGAGTCCGTCCGGCCACACCGTCTCGTCGACGTACCAGTCACCCAGGCCGGCCCGGTCGTGGCGGCGGTGTCGGAACCAGCCGTCGTCCACGACGAACCGTTCCACGCCGACCTCCGCCGCGGTCCGGGCGAAGGCGCTCAACCGTTCGGGGTCGTGGTCGAAGTAGACCGCCTCCCAGATGTTCAGGGTGACCGGCCGGGCCGTGGTCGGGTGCTGCGGCCGGGCCCGGAGCATGTCGTGGAATCCTCGGCTGACCCCGTCCAGACCCGTGCCGGATGCCGCGAAGTACACCCACGGGGTTCGGTAGGACTCGCCCTCCTTCAGCCGGATCTCACCCGCGTCCAGCAGTTCGCCGCCGCCGAGGACCGTCGTCCCGTCGGCCAGCCGCTCCGCGTACTGGACGTGATTGCCGCTCCAGGCGGGATGGACGGCCCAGACCTCGCCGTGCCGGAAGCCGAAGCCTTCGGTGCCGGCGAGCAGCAGCCCGGCGTCGAAGCCGGTCCGGCCGCGGCGGCTCTCCCTCGACCGGATGCCCTGCCGCAGCGGCGAGCGCTGCGGGGAGCGTTCACGGGCCCAGCGGCCGGCGAAGTCCAGTAGTTCCGCGGCGTGGGCGGGGACCGGCAGCATGCACGTCAGCACGTCCAGGGTGTAGGTGTCGGTCGCCGTGTTGGTCAGGGTGTGGCGCAGCCGTACCACGCTCTGCTCCGTCATCTCCAACTCGGTGTACAGCGCGAGCCCCGCACCAGGGTCCGACGCCCGCACGCGGACGGTGCCGCCCCGGCCGTCCTCGGCGTCTACGGCGACCGGTTCGGCGAGCTCGAAGCGCGGGGGGCGGACCCGGCCTTCGCGGTGCCCGGCCAGAGCCGGGCGTCCGAACCAGCCCCAGCCCCGCCCCTGGGAGGGCATCAGGCTCCCGGCCTGGTGGCGCGAGGTTCGGCCCATGGCGTCGAGCACCTGTGCGGCGTCGCCGGCGCGGAAGCCGGGATCGACGCCCCAGTGCAGCACCCGGGGCAGTTCGGGTCCGGTGGTGTCGAGCGCGAGGGCCGCGTCACCGGCCGACAGCACGACGAGGTTCGCCTCAGTCATTTCGTCCTCGTTCGGGGGGTGGTCCTGGTCCGGTGCCCGGCGAAGGCCGAGCCGCACCCCGTGGCAGCCACCGGACGCGAGGGCGATACGGTCACCGGGGCGGGCAACGAGCCGTCCGGCCCCGGGCCCCGTTCGGTTCCGTCAACAGTCCCGTCGGCGCTCACACAGTGCCCTCGTCCGACGCGTCCGCCGGCCCGGTGCCCCATCGTCGGCGGGGTGGTTCCGCGCCTCCGCCGACGGAGCGCACTCCTAGAGATAGCACGTCCACCCTCGCGCTGAACATTGCGTGGCCGGGAACGGGCACAGGCGTCGTGACGGCGGGCCCGGATCTGCAAGGCTTCTCAACAGCCATGACCGTGAGCAGGATTGGGGAAGTGTGTCCGCTCCGCTGCTGCCCGCGGACGTCCCATCTCCGACCGCCGGCCGGTTCGCCCACGTAGCCCGTCTTGACGGTCAGTCACGCGGTTCGCGTGTGCCACTCCCGGTCAGAGAAATGTCGCTGCAGCCATCTTGACGTGCCTGGCTGGGCGGGTATTGACTCCGCTCACACCCGGAAAATCACCTTCCTCCCACCCAGGAGCACTCACTCTCGACCTGAATTGTTAGCGCTAACATTTTGCGGCCGAGCCAGCCCCGGCCAACTCACTGATCACCGCCCTCGGAGGGCGAGAGTGAAGTGGGACACCACCGAGCCGTCCCAGGGCAACGTCACCTTAGGCGCCGGCGGCCCCCGGTCCTGTTCCTGACCGTACTGTCCGGCTTCGCCGCGCCTGGCGTTGCCGTTCGGACCGCCGAACCCGACGCCGTCGAGGCGCGCCTCAACGTCACCCGCCCCACCGGCATCACCGGGTGACAGCTCCATCCCTTCCCGTAGGAGATATCAATGCACAGGCAAAGTTCCAACCGCAGGCCACTGCCCGTGGTGCTCACCGCCGTGGTTGCGGCCGTGGTGGCGATGGCGGCGGTGCTCGTCGCCAACCCGGCGGCGCACGCCGCCACCACCGGAGCCTTGCGCGGTACGGGTTCCGGCCGGTGTCTCGACGTGCCGAACGCCAGCCAGACCGACGGCACGTTCCTGCAGATCTACGACTGCTGGGGCGGGACGAACCAGCAGTGGACGCTGACGGCCTCCAACCAGCTGACCGTGTACGGCAACAAGTGCCTGGACGTTCCGGGCCACGCCACCGCGGCCGGGACGAAGGTGGAGATCTGGTCCTGCACCGGCGCTGCGAACCAGCAGTGGCGGGTGAACGCCGACGGCTCGGTGGTCGGTGTGGAGTCCGGGCTGTGCCTGGACGTCTCGGGCGGCGGCACGGCCAACGGCACGGCGGTGCAGCTCTGGAACTGCACCGGCGCCAGCAACCAGCAGTGGACCGGTCTGTCCGGGACGGGCACCACGTGTGCCCTGCCGTCGACGTACCGGTGGAGCTCGACCGGCGCGCTGGCGCAGCCGGCCAACGGCTGGGCCTCGCTGAAGGACTTCACCGACACCGTCTACAACGGCAAGCACCTGGTCTACGCGACCTTCTCCGACGGAACGAACTGGAAGTCGATGGGCTTCTCGCCCTTCACGAACTGGTCGGACATGGGCTCGGCCGCTCAGATCGCCATGCCCTCGTCCGCGGTGGCGCCCCAGCTGTTCTACTTCGCGCCCAAGAACACCTGGGTGCTCGCCTCGCTGGGCTGGGGTACCGCCTGGCCCTTCACCTACCGCACGTCCAGCGACCCGACCAACCCCAACGGCTGGTCCGCGCCGCAGGCACTGTTCACCGGTAGCCTCCCCACCGGCGGCCCGATCGACCCGACCCTGATCGCCGACGACCAGAACATGTACCTGTTCTTCGCCGGTGACAACGGCAGCATCTACAAGTCGACCATGCCGATCGGGAACTTCCCCGGCAGCTTCGGCTCCTCGTACACCACAGTCATGAGCGACACGGTGAAGAACCTGTTCGAGGCGCCGCAGGTCTACAAGGTCCAGGGCCAGAACCAGTACCTCATGATCGTCGAGGCGCGCGGCGCGGCCGAGAACCGCTACTTCCGCTCCTTCACCGCCTCCAGCCTGAACGGTCCGTGGACCGCGCAGGCCGCCACCGAGGCCAACCCCTTCGCCGGCAAGGCCAACAGCGGCGCCACCTGGACCAACGACATCAGCCACGGTGACCTGGTCCGCAACAACCCCGACCAGACCATGACGGTCGACCCCTGCAACCTGCAGATGCTCTACCAGGGCCTGTCCCCCAACGTCCCGTCGGGCACCTCGTACATCCAGCTGCCGTACCGACCGGGCCTGCTCACCCTGCAGCGCTGACCGCATTCCTGAAGGCATGAGCCGGGCCCGGCTCTCACGACCTCGTGAGAGCCGGGCCCGCGCGCGCCCAGGAGCCAAGGCGCCCGGCGCCTCGATCCGTAGGTGCGAGACGATGTCCACGATCATGCGCAAGGACTTGTCGTAGGGGGCGCCGGAGTGGCACTGGAACTGTGGGCATCTGCCTTCTCGCTCGGTGGTGTTGTGCTGGGCGGCGGACTGACCGCGCTCACCCAGCGTGCCGGCCATCGTGCCGCCGACCGGGCCTACGAACGGCGGCAGAGTGCGGCAACCGCCGAGGCACGCCGCGCCGAACAGTTGCAGGCGATCAAGGAGTTCATCGCCTGTGCCCAGGACGCTGAGCGGATCGCCTACAACCGACCGGAATCTTGGGGTGATGATGACGGCTGGAACAAGGCCGCCGGCGAAGCCATGACCCGGCTCTGGGTCGCCGAACGGCACTTGGTGTTGCTCTGCGACTCGATCCTTCACACCCCCGTTCACGACTATGGGCGCTCGCTCAACCAGGCGGTGTGGCGGGAGATCGGCGACAAGGAGGTCAACGAGCACGTGGAGGAGCACAAAACCGCCTTCATGACGGCGGCCCGGGCGAGCCTCGCCGCCCGGGCCCAGAACTTGTCTCCTTGATGCCGGATTTCACGCCCACACGGTGGCACCGTCAGGCGACCCGGAAGTATCGGGGACGGTAGGTCAGCCCTTGCCGGTCAGGCGCCAGATCTGGTTCCTCTTGTTGGGCAGGTTGCTCGCCGGGTCGCAGGTCCACTGGTGGACGAGGGCGCCCGGGGTGGTCGAGACGCCGGAGACGTCGACGCACTTGCCGCTGTGGACGGCCACGAGCTGGTAGTCCTGGCTGTTGCCGAGTGCGGTGACGGGCTGGAAGGTGAACATCTGGTTGGTGCCGCCGCTGCAGGTCCACTGGATGACGGCGGCGCCGTCGGCCGTGGAGGCGCCGGAGACGTCGAGGCACTTGCCGCTGTACTCGTTGACCACCGTGTAGGTGTTCGCCCGGCCGGCGACCGGCTTGAGGGCGAGCATCTGCTGGTAGCCGCCCTCGCAGAGGTACTGCTGGTACTGGGTGCCGTCGGCGGCGCTGAGGTTGGTGTCGTCCAGGCACTGACCGCTGTGCTGCACCACCGCGGTGGTGGAGACGGTGGTGTTGGACGGCGGCAGCAGGGTGACGGTGTAGCCGTCCGCGGCGTCCGTCCACGGCACGTTCACCGAGGCCGAGTTGTTGTTCACGGCCAGGGTCTGGTCGGAGACCGTCACCGGCCCCGTCACCGCGCCGCCGCCGTTGTTCGGTATGCGCTGGACGATCGCCCGCACCTGGCCGTTCTCCGGCACCGAGGTGGTGTCGAGGCGGCCCAGGTTGACGGTGACGTTGCCGGTGTTGCCGTTGCTGCCCAGCAGGATCTTCGCGTTGCGCGCGGTGCTGTCCTTGGTCGCCAGCCCGTCGGTGTTGGCACCGGGCGTGAGGTTCACGATGTTTCCGGTCTGGGAGCCGTAGTACCGGTAGAGGAACCACTCGCCCTTCGGCAGGTACTGACCGGAGCTGTTCTTGGTGAGCAGGTTGGCCGCGTAGTCGTGCAGGCCGGGGCCGCCTCCCCAGTTGGAGCGCAGGCCGTCGGCGCCGGCCCGCTCCAGGCGGCTGATGAACCAGCCGCCGCCACCGGGGTTGTGCTGCTCGACCCCGGCGTACTCGTTGATCTGGTACGGGCGGGTGTTGCTCAGGCCCGCGGCGGCGATGGTCGAGTTGGCGCTGCCGACGGCCGTGACGGGGTCGTGCGGGATGGCGTGCCAACTGTAGATGTCGGGGGCGGAGTTGGTGGACTTCACGTGGTTCAGATAGGTGGTCCACCAGGTGTTGGACGCACCGGGCGGGTTCGCCGTGCTGGGGCCGACGATGAGCTGCCCCGGCAGCTTGGCGCGCACCGCGGCGTGGAACCGCGACCACATCTGCAGGTACTGGCTCTGGGACCGGCTCCAGAAGCCGTTGAGGTCAGGCTCGTTCCACAGGTCCCACTCCACCGTCATGTTGTTGGCCTTGACGTCGGAGATCAGCTGGTTGACGAAGTTGTCGAACAGCGTCCAGTTGCCGTTGTCGCCGGGGAAGCCCTGGCTGGTGGTGCCGTCGGCGCCCCACAGGTCGTGCGGCAGGATGACGAACGTGCCGCCGAGGGCGACGGTGCGCCGGTACTGGGCGAGGGTGGCGTTCCAGCGGGTCCGGTAGTCGGCGAGGCTGGTGGCGTAGCCGCCACCGTTGAGCTGCGCGCCGCCGGCCCGCTCGAAGTGCCACTTGATGTCCTTGAAGAAGTGGTCCGGCGGCAGCGACCCGTCGGGGGTCAGCCCGTAGATCATGCCCGAGGCGCGGTAGTTGGGGGCGCCTCCGGCGGTGGAGAAGTCGACGGCGACCGAGGTGTCGGCGGCCGGTGACGGCGCGGCGGACACCAGGTTCGCGGCCAGGGCGGCCAGCAGGACGGCGACGCTCGAGGCCGCTCGTCGTCCGGTGCGGGTCGTCGGCCGGGGACGTGCGGTGGGTGACTTCATGGTGCGGCTCCTCTGGGTGGGAGTGCGGTGAAGGTGCCGGGACCGGAGCGGTCCCGGAGCTGCGGAGGCGGCCGGTCATGCCTTGCCGGTCAGGCGCCAGATCTGGTTCTTCTTGGTGGTCAGGGCGCTTGCCGGGTCGCAGGCCCACTGGTGGACGAGGGCGCCGGGTGCGGTGGAGATGGTGCTGACGTCGACGCACTTGCCGCTGTGGACGGCGACCAGCTGGTAGTCGTGGTTGTTGCCGAGCGCGGTCACCGCCCTGAGCGTGAAGCGCTGGTTGGTGCCGTTGAGGCAGGTCCACTGCTGGACGGCGGCGCCGTCGGCCGTGGACAGGGCCGAGACGTCCAGGCACTTGCCGCTGGCGTGGTTGACGACGGTGTAGGTGTCGGCGGTGCCGGCGACGGGGTGGAAGTCGAAGGTCTGCTCCTGGCCGCTCGTGCAGGTGTTCTGCCGGTACTGGGTGCCGTTGGCGGTGGACCGGCCGGGGTCTTCGAGGCAGAGCTGGCTGTGCTGGGCGACGGCCGTGGAGGAGAAGCCGGACGATGCGCCGATGTGCGGGGTCGCGGGTGCGATGGAGATCTGGTCGAGGTGGGGCGCGGAGCTGGAGCGCATGGGCTGTCCGATGTCGCTGCCACCGCCGGAGTGGACGACGCCGATGGTGGTGCCGTCCCAGTTGTAGAGCTGTGAGGCGGTGAACTTGACGGTGTTGGCGCCCTTGGTGAGCGTGATGGGGACGGTGTAGTTCTGGAGCTGGTTCCAGTGCAGGGTGCTGGCGAAGTTGACGCGGGTGGCGGTGCCGCCGTTGACGCTGACGTCGGCGTGCTCGGCGTACAGGTCGGGGTTGTAGTGGTTGGAGGGCAGTTCCTCGTTGTTGGTGTAGCGCATGGTCATGGCGTAGGTTCCGGCCGTGGGCGCGTTGACGTCGAGGGTCAGGGAGTTGGCGGTTCCGTTGCCGATGCCGGTGACGACGCCGCCGTTGGCCTGGCTGTAGGTGTTGTCGACGGCCGCGGTGCCGGTGAGGGTGCCGTTCTCGGCCTGGTAGGTGACGACGTTGCCGATGGTGACCGGGTCGGTGGCGCTGAACGGGGTCACCGCCAGGTCGTCCAGGGCGAGGGTGCCGCCGGTGCCGGTCACCTTCACCTTGTTGATGCCGCCGCTCAGGTAGATCCGGTTGGTGGAGGTGTACCAGGCGTTGGTGGTCGCGCCGGAGAGGGTCTGGTCGTTGACGGTCCTGCCGTTGACGGTGAGGTCGGCCTGGCCGGTGTTGCGGAAGCGGGCGGTCAGGTCGGCGTAGCCGTCCCGCGCCGAGTAGACCCAGAACGTGGCGGACTGGCCGGAGGTGAGGTTCACCGCGCCCGCGCCGGACTGGCCCTGGGCGGTGTAGGTGGCGGTGGCGCTGTCGGAGAGGTTCGCCTGCTCGGCCTCGTAGAGCGTGGTGCCCTGGACCGCGGGGTCCTCGTACTGGAGGTCGATCTTGTCGACGATGGCGTCGCCGACGGTCGTCGCGCCGTTGTCGCCGGTGGTGGCCAGGGTGATGGTGTGGCTGCCCGCGGTGAGGTGCACGGTGGCGTCATCGTGTCCCCACACCACCCACTGGAAGCCCACCGGGATGTCGATCCTGGTGGAGGCACCGCCGTCGACCCGCGCGTAGATGTTGGTCGGGCCCTTGACGTCGGAATCCTTGGCGTAGCTGTTGCCGAACACCGAGAGGTTGTAGTCGCCGGTGGTGGGCACGGAGACGTTGAAGGAGATCACCGTGGTCGAGCCGGTGCGCAGGCCGCCGACGTCCTTGGTGCCGGAGGTGGCGAACTTGTCGAGCCTACTGGGGGTGCCCTCGGTGTTGATGTTGTAGCCGCTGCCGCTGAGCGTGGCGTTCTCGGCCTCGTACGAGGCCCGCCAGGTGCTGTCCGAGGCGGTGGTGCTGCCGGTGCCGCCCGGGGAGACGATCACCTGGTACGCGGACATCGCGTCGAGGGTGATGGGGACGGTGATCGAGCCGTCGGAGCCCACGGCGACGTCGGCGTCGGAGAGCCGGGTCGGGGTGGCCGCCGCCCCGATGTAGCCGCTGTAGCGGTCCTGGAACACGCTGACGTGCACGGTGCTGCCGAAGACCGCGGGGTCGATGTTCTTGATGACCGTGCTGGATTCACCGCTGGTGCCACCGCCGGCGAGGATCACGCGGGCCTGCTTCTTGGCCGTGTCCAGACTCGCCAGGCCCTGGAGCGTGTAGGCGGCATTGGCCCCGGTGCTGGCGACCTTGACGGTGTTGCCGCTCATGGAGCTGTACCAGTTGTACAGCCACCACTGGGCGTTGGGGGTGTTCTGGGCGGCGGCGGAGTCGCCGAGGTTGCCGTTGATGTTCCAGTACGGCAGGTTGCCGTCGATCTTCTCGTCCTCCATGGCCGCGATCCACTGCACCATCTGGCCGGGGTCGGTCAGGTGGTAGCGGAAGGCGTACTCGTTGAGGTTGATCGGCAGGTGCGAGGTGAGACCCACCGAGGTCTCGGCCGCGCGGAAGTTGTCGACGGTGGTGCGTACGGCCGCAGGGCTGCCCAGGGTGTGCCAGGTCGCGATGTCCGGCAGGCAGTTGTTGGCCTTGCAGTAGGTGAGGAAGCCCTTGTAGGCGAACTCGGTGTAGCTGGAGAAGTTGGGGCCGGCGATCCGGGCCTGGGGCCAGAGGCCCTTGATGTAGTTGTACGTCTGGAGCCACTCGGACTCGAAGGCGGCCAGCGGCGTCGACTGGCTGCGCGCGCCTGGGAACCACATGCCGTCGGGCTCGTTGTAGGGGACCAGGACGATGTGGTCCTTGGAGGGGCTCGCCAGGATCTGGTCGATCTGGGTCTTCATGGCCGCCTGGTAGGCGGCGTAGCTGGTCCGCTCGTATTTGAACGTGCGGTACACGTCCGTCATGTAGATCATGACGTCCTCGCCGCCGCTGTCCAGGAACGGCTTGGCGACCTCCAGCGCGTCCGAACCCGGGTGCTGTTGTCCGTCCTGTGCCTTGGTGTTGGTGGTCCGGAGTCCCATCCCCTCGATGAGGTTGTTCGTCGGCACGTCCTGGCCGTACAGGCCGTACAGGGCGCCGGAGGCACCGCCGTGGACGCCTCCGGTGCTGTTGCCCAGGTCGACGGTGAGGGTGGGGGTGGCTGCGGAGGCCGGAGTCGCCGTCGCGGTGGTGATACCGGCGACGAGGGTCAGGGGGAGCAGCGTCGTGGTGACGCCGTGGAGGAGGCGTCTCGCGGTCGAGAGTCTTTGCCCGATTCTTGGCATGTCCTGGCGTCCCTTCAGGGGTAGGACTCGTTGCTGGTGCGCCGGCCCCGTGCCGGACGCGTGGGTGGGTTGTTGTTCACGGTTCAGCGGTGCAGTGCGCTCAGGTGGTCGTCGTTCCGGGGTGGATGCGCCTGATGTGTGCCTCGGCGAGGAGGAGGTAGCTGCTGGCGGTCCAGGTGTAGGCGCGGTCACGCAGGCCTTCGCCGGTGAGGGCGTCGAAGTTCTCGGCGAAGCCGGACTTCTCGCACAGGGCGCGGAAGCGGGCGCTGATCTCGTCGGCCAGGTCCACGTGCCCGGCGCGGCGCAGGCCGTCCTCGACGAGGACGGTGGCGGGTGCCCAGATGGGTCCGCGCCAGTAGCCGTCGGCCTGGTAGTGGGGCGAGTCGGGGCGCTCGGTGGCCAGCCCGTGGGCGGTCAGGTGGGTCTCGATTCGGGCGGCCAGCCTGGTGCTGATCTCGGTGGGCAGGTGCTCGCCGAGGGCGATGGGCATCAGGTCCAGCAGGCTCAGGCTGGTGGTGCCCGCGCCGGTGTGGGGGGACCGGGCCTGGAAGCATTCGCCCGTCCACAGTTCCCGGATCACGGCGGCCTGGAGGGTTTCGGCCGAGTGCGCCCAAGCGGTGGCTTCGTCGGCGCGGTCGAGCTCGGTGGCCAGATCGGCGAGTTCGCGCAGTTGCAGGATCAGGAAGGCGGAGAGATCGGCGGTGATCCGCACGCGCCCGGGGTCGAAGGCGGTGGAGTTGTCCCAGCCGCTGTCGTTGCCGTGCTGGTAGTGCGGAAGCGTCTGTCCGGGGGCGCGCCTGGAGTCGAGCCAGAACCGGCTCCACCGTTCCAGGCGGTGGTACGACTCGGTGAGTTCGGTCCGGCTCAGCGGGCGCGGCAGGCGCCGGCGCAGGTGGCGCAGGGCCCAGCCGTGGATGGGGGGCTTGACGAAGTTGTAGAGGATTTCGGAGTGGGTCACGGAGTCGGGCAGTGCGCCGCTCCCGTCCTGGTGGTCGAACATGATCTGAAACTGGTCCCAGGCCAACTCCGGGGCTCCGGGGGCCAGGGCGAGAGCGTTGAAGCAGTGGTCCCAGCTCCAGACCTTGTCCATCCAGTGCTTGGACATCAGTACGGCAGGGCGCTCGAGGAACCCGGACGGTCCCACCGTCGCGGACCACAGCACGTAGGCGGCCAGTTCGGCGGCCGGGGTGTCCGGAGTGCGCCAGGGGGTGACCGCGTCGGCGAACTCGGTGAACGTCCGGTCGGCCCGGTCCGCCGTCTTCTCGTGGGTGTCTGACGGTACGTAGGGTGGCCGGGCGCTGTCGAGCTCCTCGACGGCCGCTTCCCACCAGCCGGTGTCGTCGCCGATCAGGGTCAGCCCGCGGTCGGCGGCGCCGAGCGATTCCACACCCCGGACGTCCGCATCCTGCCCGGCCAGCACGCTGATGCGGTAGCGCCTGCCGGTCTCGTAGGAGGTGAACAGGTAGGAGCCGTCGAGCGGGTCGTGGAGGAAGTACGTGCCGCTGAACGGCGTGAGCCGTTCGGCCGCGGCGCAGATCCGCAGGCTCAGGCCGGTACCGCGCAGCCGCAGGGTGTCGGCGGACTGGTAGGTCAGTTCGATCTGCCCGCTCTGCCCGGCCCAGGTCAGCCGCCCCGGTGTGGCGTTCCAGTGCGTCTCGACCCGTTCGCCGCCCGCCCCCCGGACGGGGACCAGGCGGAGCACGGGGTGCATGCCGCTCTGGTGGGAGACCAGGTGCAGGTCCTGGGCGCGGTCGTGCTCGGAGGTCACGGGTGAGATGTTGAACCAGGAGCCGTGGCCGCTGAACGGAATCTCGCGGATGTTGAAGGCCGGGCCGGTCGGGGCGTCGGTCATCGCAGGGCGCTCGTTTCTGGTGCGGGGCGTGCTCTGCCGACCTCGTGGCGGCCGCGGTACGCGGTCGGCCTACGGGCAGAGGCTTCCGGGGCGGGAGGTGCTGGTGGGTGTCAGTCCTTGACGGCTCCGGCGGTGACGCCGGCGGCGACGTAGCGCTGGGCCAGGACCAGGATCAGGGCGGTGGGGATCGAGGCGACCACGGCGGTGGCCATGATGGCGTTCCACTGCTGGTTGTTGTTGCCGATGTAGTGGTAGATCCCCAGCGTGATCGGCTCGTGGGCGCCGCCGCCGTCCAGGGTGCTGGCGAAGACGAAGTCGGACCAGGACCAGAGGAATGCGAACAGCGAGACGGTGACGATCGCGTTGCGGCTCATCGGCAGGACGATCGACCAGAAGGTCCGCAGGTTGCCCGCGCCGTCGGTCCTGGCGGCCTGCAGCAGTTCGCCGGGGATGCCGTCCATGAACGCGGTGAAGATCAGCACGGCGAACGGGACGGCGATCGTGGAATCGGCGACGATCAGGCCCGGCACGGACTGCAGCATCCCGAGCTTGAGGTAGATGGTGTAGAAGCCCATCGCCATGGTGATGCCGGGGACCATCTGCGCGACCAGCAGCACGAAGCCGACGGCTCCACCGCCTCGCGGACGCAGCTTCGCCAGCGCATAGCCGGCGGGTGCGGTGAGGGCCACGGTGAGGGCGACGGTGCCGAGGGCGATGACCAGGCTGGTGCCCAGATAGGGGAGTTGCTGGTCCAGGACGGCCCGGTAGCCCTCCAGCGTGCCGTGGGCCGGGAACCAGTCCGGTGGGGACTTGCGCATGTCCTGGTCGCGGGTGAAGGAGACGTTCAGCATCCAGTAGACCGGGAACAGCATCAGCGCGGTCAGCACGACGCCGGTCGCGGTCTTCCACCAGGAGGGGTGTCGTGTGGTCATGACGCCTGCTGCTTTCGCTGGACGCGGATGTAGACCATGCCGAAGAACAGGGCGATCAGGACCAGCAGGTTTCCGACGGCAGCGCCGTGCCCGAAGGCCGGCAGCGCGTTCCCGAAGCCGAGCCGGTAGGACCAGGTCGCCAGCGTGGTCGAGGAGTCGACCGGGCCGCCCCTGGTCGTGATCCAGATGATGTCGAAGACCTTGAGGGTGTAGATCAGGCCCAGCAGCAGGGTGATCGCCGACACCGGCCGCAGCAGCGGCAAGGTGACGTGGCGGAAGCGCTGCCAGGCGTTCGCGCCGTCCAGGGCGGCGGCTTCGTAGAGGGATGCCGGAATGCTCTGCAGACCGCTGTACAGGACCACCAGGTTGAACGGGATCCCGATCCAGATGTTCGCGATCACCACCGACGCCAGGGACCAGCTCGGGGAGGTGAGCCAGTTGACCGGGCCGATGCCCATCGCGTGCAGGACGGAGTTGACGACGCCGGAGTCGCTGTTGAGCATCCACGACCAGGTGGAGGCGGACACGATCAGCGGCAGCAGCCAGGGCACCAGGAACAGGGCGCGAAGCGTGGCCGCCAGGCGGAAGTGATGGGTGAAGAAGACCGCGAGGGCCAGGCCGATCCCGTACTGCAGCAGAAGGCTGGCGGCGGTGAACACCACGGTGTGGAGCAGCGCGGGCACGAATGTGGGGTCGTCCAGGACCACGCGGTAGTTCGCCAGTCCGGTGAAGGGGGCATCGCCGTTCACGAACGAGCGCACCGTGTAGTTGCGCAGGCTCAGGTCGATGTTGCGGTAGAGGGGATAGGCGTAGAACACGCCGAGGTAGATCACCACCGGTGTCAGGAATCCCCAGGCCGCCCACTGCGGGGAGCGGGGGCGGGACCTGGTGCGTTCGCTGCCGGTGCGTCCGAGGGCCGGGGCGGTGGCGGCCGCCCCGTCTCCGTCGTGCACAGAGCGGTTCTCCGGAATCTGTGCTGTGTCGTTCATCAGAGGTCCTGTCGTCCTCGCGGCTGGTGGCGCTAGCGGGCGGCGGCCGACTGCGCCGCGGACAGGGCGGCCTGCGGCGACTTGGAACCGGTCAGCGCGGCCTGGAGCGAGGTCCACAACTGCTCGGAGATCTTGGGGTACTTGGTGCCCAGGTCCTGGCTGGTGCGGCCCTTGGCGGCCTTGACCGCGTCGATCCACGGCTTCAGACCGGGGTCGGCTGCGGCTTGCTTGTCCTGCACGGCCGGGGTGGGGGCGATGTAGGACAGCGTGGTGTCGGTGGCGAGGGAGTTGTCCGCGCTGGTCAGGCAGGACACCAGCTTGTCCGAGACGCCGTAGCGGCCGGTCTTCTTCTGGACCGGGACGGTGACGAACTCGCCACCGGTCGGCGCCGGGGCGGTGCCACCGGTCATACCGGGGACCGGGACGACCCCGTACTCGAAGCCGGCCTTCTTCGCGTTGGCCAGCTGCCAGGTGCCGTTCTCGGCGAAGGCGAACTCACCCGTGGCGAACTCCTGCCAGCTGGTGGTCTGCGTGTTGTTGATGACCGAGTTGGGAGCCAGGCCCTGCTTGACCCAGTCCGTCCACAGCGACAGCGCGGAAGCGGCCTGGGCGGAGTCCAGGTGAGTGAGCTGCGCACCCGACCCCCAGAACCACGGGAGGAACTGGAAGCTCCCCTCCTCGGTGCCGATCGCGGAGAAGGTGATGCCCTTCTTGCCCGAGGCCTTGACCTTCGTCAGGGCGGCGGTCAGCGACGCCCAGTCCTTGATCGAGGCGACGTCCACGCCGGCGGACGTCAGGACCGCCTTGTTGTAGTACAGCGCCAGCGTGTTCGCGCCGATCGGGGTGCCGAACGTCTCGCCGCCGCTCTGACCGGCCGCGAGCAGGTTGGGCGACACCGCCGAGGTGTCCACCTTGTTCTCCTTGGTCGACGTCAGCACACCGGCCTGGGCAAGCGTGGACACCACCGGATTGTCGACGATCAGCACGTCCGGGGAGTTGCCCTGCTGCGCCGCGAGGAGCGCCTTGTTGGTGAGGTCGCTGGTGTCGAAGGCGGTCCGCTTGATCTGCACGCCGGCCTGGGCGCCGCAGGTGTCCAACAGCTTGGCCCAGGCCGAGGCGCCGTCGAACTGCGGGTACGGGTCCCAGACGGTGTAGGCCCCGCCGGCGGAGGCGCTTCCCCCGTCGGCGGCGGACATCCCCGCCGAGGAGGAGCACGCGGTGCCGGCGAAGGCAAGGACGACGGCGGCGAGCGAGGCGGCGGCGAGCCGCCGGCCGGTGGATCTGTTCATGGCACCGAACCCTTCGGTCTTGCGGAAGGCGCTGAGAGGTGGGGACCGGGCGGCGAGGACGCCATCCCTGCGTCACAGCCCGGTGTCGAATCGATTCCGCGAATCGGTTCGACAGGAACATAGGACTGGCATCTGGGGGCGTCAATAGATCGGGTGAACTTCGTCGCAGGGCGGCCGCGGTCGAGTCACTCACCGCCTGGCGGAGGAGGCACGTGGCGTGCGCTTGCGGCGCGCGGAGAAGCGCACTACCGTCTACCGAATCGGTTCGACGACCGGTGCGACACGTGCGCGCCACGCGCGCCACCAGCGAATCAAGGCCACCCCATTTCCATGAGGACAGCGATGAACATCGGGGAGATCGCCAGACGGGCGGGCGTCTCGCGGAGCACAGTCTCCTACACGCTCAGCGGCAAGCGCCCGGTCTCGGATGCCACTCGAAAGCGCATCCAGGAGGTCATCGACGAGCTCGGGTACCGGCCCAATGCCGCTGCCCGCGCCCTCAAGGAAGGCCGGACCCGGACCATCGGCCTGGTGATCCCTCCCGCCAGCAGGCGTCTGACCCACATGCAGTTGGGTTTTGTGGCCAGCGTGGTCGAAGCCGCGGCCCGTGCCGACCTGGACGTCCTGCTGTCCCCCTCCGGGGGCGACCACGACCGATCGTTCGAGCGCCTCCTCTCCGGAGGGCGCGTCGACGGAGTCATTCTGATGGAGATCCGCCTCGAGGACTCCCGGGTTCGCAGGCTGCAGAACGCCAAGCTGCCGTTCGTCGGCATCGGGCACACGGCCCGCGCCCACGAGATGTGCTGGATCGACGTCGACTACACCACCGTGATCAACCGGTGCGTTCACCACCTCGCGGACCTGGGCCACACCCGGATCGCGCTGGTCAACCGCTCCGTCGAGCTGATGGCAGCCGGTTACGGGCCCGGACACCGGGCCCGTGACGGGTTCGTCGCCGCTCTCGCCCAGCGAGGCATCGAGGGCGTCGACCTGGAGTGCGGGGACGACGCCGCCGCCGGCCTGGAGTGTGCCACCCGGCTCCTGCAAGACCACCCCGACGTCACCGCGGTCGCGACCATCAACGAAGCCGCGCTGCCCGGCATCCAGCGCGGCCTGGAGGAGGCCGGCCTCACCGTGCCCAGGGACTTCTCCATCACCGGCGTCGTCGGCCGCACCTGGGCCGAGGAGTTCCGCCCCCCGCTGACCGCCGCGGATGTTCCGGCCGATGACATCGGTACCCAGGCCATGGACCTGCTGCTCGAGCGCATGGTTGACCCCGCGACCCCCCTGCGCAACATCCTGCTGGCTCCGCCGGTGTCCCTGCGCGGCAGCACCGGCCCCGTGCGATCCGCCCAACCGGACGAGGCCGTGCGGCGTATGCCTTCCTAGTGTCGCCGGAGATCCGTCGGCGGCTGACGAAGGCGAGGTGGCGCGGCCGGCCGCAGTGCCCGGGCGGCCCGCCGGCACCCGCCGTGACCAGGTCAGCCTGAGGTGAGGACCCGTACGTCCCAGGCGCCCAGCCGGACCGGGGCGCCCGCGTCGAGCGCGCTGCCGTCCAGGACGTCGGTCAGGGCGGCGGGTGTCCGCACCTCGGCCGGTTGCCAGCTCCAGTTGTGCACCACGTGGACCCGGCGCCCGTCGGCGGCCGTGCCGGTGGTCGCGGTGACGGACTCGGGCAGGCCGTGCCAGCCGCCGGCGGCGACCGGGGCCAGCCAGGCGGCGAGCTCGCGGGCGAGGTCGCGGCCGGGCACGGTGCCCACGCAGGTCACCCGGCCGGCGCCGTGGCGGCGGGTGGTGACGGCGGGCCAGCGGCCGAAGTGCGGGTGGTCGTACTCCACCAGCGCGGTGGCGTCGACGGCGGTCAGGCCCTCCACCCAGCGGGTCGCGGTGGCGCCGGGGGGCAGCGTCAGCGGGCTGCCGGGCGTGGCGCGGACCGGCAGGTCGGCGGAGAGGTTGCTGAGCTCGTCGTACCAGGCGCCGGCGGCCGCCACCAGCCGTCCGGGGGCCGGTTCGTGGCGTGCCCGGGCCTCCTGGTCGGCGTAGCCGGTGCGCGGGCCGAGCACCAGGTGCCCGCCGGCGTGGGCGTAGGAGCCGAGCCAGTCGAGCAGGGAGTCCTCGGCCAGGTAGAGGGCCGGGGCGATCAGCACCGGGTGGCGCCGCGCCGCCTCCTCCGGTGCCATGCCCTCGCGCTCGCCCCGGGCGTCGTGAAGTTGCCGGGCGTGCAGGATCCGCACCTGGCGGCCGGCCTCGAAGGCGCCGCGGTAGAACGGGTCGAAGATCCGGTGGTAGGAGGTGGCGTCCGGGCTGCCGTCGGCGCCGGCCAGCGGCGGGTACTTCTGCATCAGCCACTTGCTGGGCACGGAGTACACCATGGCGATGTCGGCGTCCGGCTCGATCCCGGCGACCAGCCGCCCGCCGTCTCGAACTCCGCGCCGAGCCGCGCGAGTTCCGCGTACACCCGGCCCGGGCGGCCGCTGTGCGGGAGGACGCCGGCCCAGTAGGTCTCGGTGCCGAAGTGCAGGGTGTGCCAGTGCCAGTACTCGATCATCCGGGCGCCGCGGGAGACCAGCGCCCAGGCGGCCTGCCGCCACTGGCCGTCGAAGGCCGGCCGGTTGTCCGAGGTGCCGCTGATCGCCTGGGCGTTGGTCTCGGTGACCAGGAACGGCTCCTGCCGGGAGGAGAAGATCCGGTCCGCGCTCCGGTAGAGCGCCCAGACGCCGGTGGTCATCCACTGCTGCTCGTGGTCGTCGGGCGTGGGGTCGGGCAGGGCGAGGGCGTCCTGCATCTCGTAGTACGGGTTGGCCGCCGTGACGTCCAGGACGTCGGTCACCTCGTCGTCCTCCATCGCCGGGTGCTCGTAGGCGAGGCAGGTGGTGACGAACTGCTCGGGGCGGGCGTACTCGCGGGCGATGGCGGCCTGCCAGGCGACGAACTCGGTGGTCTGCCGCGCCTGGAAGGCCCGCCAGGCCACGTCGTACTGCGGCTGCTGGTTGCCGTCGGGCTTCCACAGGTCGGCCCAGGTGGACAGCCGGTGCGACCAGTAGACCAGCCCCCACGCGCGGTTGAGGGTCTCCACGTCGCCGTACGTCTGCCGCAGGTGGTCGACGAAGCGCTGGAAGACGCCGTGGTTGTGCGGCAGCCGCAGGCCGGGCTCGTTGTCCACCTGGAAGCCGATCACGGCGGGGTGTGCGGCGTAGCGGGCGAGGATGGCGCGGCTGACGCGCTCGGCGTGGAAGCGGAAGGCGGGGTGGCTGAAGTCGGCTTCCTGGCGGGCGCCCCAGCCCATGGGGCGCCCGGTGGCGTGCTCGACGGCGATCTCCGGGTACTGCCGGCTCAGCCACGGCGGCACGGCGTAGGTGGGCGTACCGAGCACGACCGCGATGCCGCGCTCGTGGGCACCGTCGAGCACCGGCTGCAGCCAGTCCAGTTCGAACCGGCCGCTCTCGGGCTCCCAGGTGGACCAGACCGACTCGCCGACCCGGACGACGGTGAACTTCGCCGCCGCCATCAGGTCGAGGTCTTCCTTCAACCGGTCGTACGGCTGGTACTCGGGATAGTAGGCGGCGCCGAACAGGACGCGCGGGGACAGTGGGAACATGCGCAAACCTCGGCAGGGCGAGGCCCCGGCCGCCGGGAGCGACGGCCGGGGCGGGGACGGGTCCGGGTCAGGAGGCGGTGCCGGTCACCGTGGTGCCGGACTTGGTCACGTGGTACGTGACGGTCGCGCCGCTCCAGAAGCGGAAGGTGAGTGTCACCGGGGCGTCGTCCTTCAGCGACTGGATGAAGCCGGCCTTGACGGCGGTGGTGTTGGCGTCATAGTCGGCGGCGTAGTTGTTGAACTCCTGGTACGTGGTCCAGCCGTACGGGCCGGCGGCGCTGCCGTCGGCGTACGTGGACTCCACGTTGGCCAGCAGGTCGCCGTTGAACCGGGTCGGGACGGCGAGCCCGTCGGCGGTCCCGGTGGCGTCGGACAGCACCGGTTGCCCGGCGCTGCGCACGTTGAGCTTCCAGGGGACGCCGTCGGAGTAGCGGACCTGGAGGGTCGCGTTGACCCCGTGGGCGCGGTCGCCGGCGAGCCGGGTGAGGGCGTCCGCGGTCAGCGTGAGCCGGTCGCCGTCGAGGGTGTAGTCGAGGAACGGGACCAGCGGGCGGTCGCCCTGCCACAGCCCCGCGAACCAGAGTCCGTTGGGGTTCAGGGTGACGGTCTGCGCCGTGATGGGGCCGGACTTCGGCAGGAAGAGGTTGTCGGAGGAGGCGGTGCCGGAGCGGGTCCTCCAGGACGACTTGATCAGGGCCATGAGGTCCGGGTCCCGCCACTGCATGGTGGCGCGGTTCAGGTAGTTGGCGTCGTCCCAGAGTGCGGTGGTGATGCCGTTGGCCCGGGCGGCGTAGTTGACGTGCTCGTAGTACTTCAGCATCTCCCCGCGCTCGACGATGCCGGAGTTGGGCTCGCTGAGCAGGCCGTACTCGCCGAGGTAGACGGGGATGCCCTTGGCGACGAAGGTGTCGTGCACCCGGGCGAAGCCCTCGGTCAGATCCGCCTGGGTCCTGGCGTCGTACGTCGTGCCGTTGGCGACGTTCACGCTGAACGGCCAGAAGCTGTAGTAGTGGACGGTCGCCACCAGGTTGCGGTCGTGCAGCGAACTCATCGTGGTCGACAGGTCGTCGAGCCAGTGCTGGGCGTTGTTGGTCTCCTCCGAGGGCAGCACGAGCAGGCGGTCCTTGTTCACCCCGCCGCTGCCCCGGACGATGCTGTGGAAGGAGGTGTTGAGTTCCCGCAGGTACTGGGTCTTCTGCGCGTCGGTCGCGTCGGCGAACTGCGGCTCGTTGATGCTCTCCATGAGCAGCTTGCGCGGCTCGTCCTTGAAGGCGGTGGCGATCTGCTGCCAGGTCGCGTTGAACCGGGCCACGACGTTGTCGTGGTCGGTGGACATCTTGTTGATCCACTGCCACGAGTCGTGGTGGACGTTGATCTCGACGTAGAGGCCGTCCGCCAGGGCCAGGTCGACCACCTGCCTGACCCGCGCCATCCACACCGGGTCGATGGTGTACGGGGCGGTGGCGGACTGGTGGCCGGACCAGGTGACGGGGATCCGGACGCTGCGGAAGCCCTCTGCCTTGATGCGGTCGAACAGTGCCTTGGTGGTGAGCGGGTTGCCCCAGGAGGTCTCGTCGGGGATGGCGTCCAGCGTGTTGCCGAGGTTCCAACTGGGCTGCATCGCGGCGACCGCGGCCATCGGGTCCTTGGGGACGGACATGCCGGTGGACTGCGCGGCGTCCGGGGAGGTCGGCGCCGCGAAGGCGGGGACGGCGCTCAGCGCACCGGTGGTGACCAGCGCCACCACGAGCCCGGCCGTCCGCTGGAGGCGGCGGCTGCGCCGGCGTAAGGTCTGCTGCGCGTTGTTCACGAG
The DNA here is from genome assembly GCA_002300355.1 of Streptomyces sp. TLI_235. NCBI lineage: Bacteria > Bacillati > Actinomycetota > Actinomycetes > Kitasatosporales > Streptomycetaceae > Streptomyces > Streptomyces sp. TLI_235. The sequence goes on along the minus strand of NSGV01000003.1, from coordinate 976,192 downwards.
GGTTGTTCCTTCCGTGTGGACGGGCGGGGTCAGCCGGCGGTGCCGGTGACGGTGTTGCCGGACTTGGTCAGGTGGTAGGTGACGGTGGCGCCGGTCCAGAAGCGGAAGGTGAGCGTCACCGGGGCGTCGTCCTTCAGCGACTTGAGGAAGTCGGCCTTGACGGTGGTGGTGCCGGCGCCGTAGTCGGCGCGGTAGTTGTCGAACGACTGGAAGGTGGTCCAGGAGGCCGGGCCGGCGGCGGTGCCGTCGGCGTAGGTGGACTCCACGTTGGCCATCAGATCGCCGTTGAACCGGGTCGGGATGGTGAGCCCGTCGGCCGTTCCGGTGGCGCCGGAGAGGACCGGCTTGTCGTACGAGCGCACGAAGAGCTTCCAGGGGACTCCGTCGGAGTACCGGACCTGGAGGGTCGCGTTGAGCCCGAGGGCCCGGTTGCCGGCGAGCCGGGTGAGGGCCTCGGCGGTCAGCGTGAGCTGGTCGCCGTTGAGGGTGTAGTCGCGCGTCGGCATCAGCGGGACGTCGCCCTGCCAGAGCCCGGTGAACCATAGCCCGTTGGGGTTCAGCGTGATGGTCTGCGCCGTGATGGGGCCGGAGCCCGGCACGAAGACGTTGTCGCTGGAGGCGGTGCCCGAGCGGGTCCGCCAGCCCGACTTGATCAGGGCCTCCATCTCGGGGACCTGCCACTGCATGGTGCTGCGGTTCAGGAAGTCGTTGGCGGCGTCCCAGAGCGCGGTGGTCATGCCGTTGGCCCGGGCCTCGTAGTTGACGTGCTCGAAGTACTTGAGCATCTCGCCGCGCTCGACGACGCCCGAGTAGGGCGAGGTGAGCAGGCCGTACTCGCCGAGGTAGACGGGGACGCCCTTGGCGACGAGGGTGTCGTGCACCCGCCGGAAGCCGTCGGTGAGGTCCTTCTGCGCCGTGGCGTCGTAGCTCGGGCCGTTGGCGATGTTCACGCTGAACGGGTACCAGCTGTAGTAGTGCACGGTCGCCACCAGGTTGCGGTCGTGCAGCGAGTTGATCGTCGTCGACAGGTCGTCGAGCCAGTGCTGGGCGTTGTTGGTCTCCTCCGAGGGCAGGACGAGCAGGCGGTCCTTGTTCCCCCCGCCGCTGCCCCGGACGATCTTCTGGAACGAGGTGTTGAGCTCCCGCAGGTACTGGGTCTTCTGGGCGTCGGTCGCGTTGTTGAACTGCGGCTCGTTGATGCTCTCCATCAGCAGCGCGCGCGGCTCGTCCCGGAAGGCGGTGGCGATCTGCTGCCAGGTCGCGTTGAACCGGGCGAGCACGTTGTCGTGGTCGGTGGACATGTTCGCGATCCACTGCCAGGAGTCGTGGTGGACGTTGATCTCGACGTAGAGGCCGTCCGCCAGGGCCCAGTCCACCACCTGCTTCACCCGCTTCAGGTACGCCGGGTCGATGGTGTACGGGGCGGTGGCGGACTGGTGGGGGTACCAGGTGACGGGGATCCGGACGCTGCGGAAGCCCTGGGCCCGGAGGCCGTCGAACGTGGCCTTGGTGGTGAGCGGGTTGCCCCAGGAGGTCTCGTCGGGGATGGCGTCCAGGGTGTTGCCGAGGTTCCAGCTCGGCTGCATCGCGGCCACGGCGGCCATCGGGTCCTGCGGGACGATGACCGCCCGGCCCCGGGTCCGGGCCTGGTCGGCCGGTGTGGCGACGGCGGTGCCGTAGGCGAGGCTGCCGGTGGTGGCGAGGGCCACCACGAGGGCGGCCGTCCGGTGGAGCCGGCGGCTGTGCGGGCGGGCGGTCTGCTGTGCGTCGTTCACGGGATGTCCCTTTCGTGTGGACAGAGTGCGGGGAGCCCTGCCGGTCGGTCAGGGGAGCGGGAGCGGCTCGTAGTCGAACCGGTCGAAGTGGACGGTGCCGGCCGCGGCGTACACGCCGATGACCCGGCCGGTGAAACCGCCGGCCACCTCGGTGGACAGGTAGCGGCCGTCGAGGCCGGCGAGCACGGTGAAGGTGCCGTCGGGCTCCTCGATGCCGAAGATGACGTCGTCAGGTCCGGTGCGCGGGCCGCGCGTTGGCCGCGGGAGGATCTCGACGCCGAGCACCACCGCTCCGGCGGGCACCGGCCGGGTGGCGAGCTCGGTGCGCAGCGGGCCGATCCGGGCGAACACCTTCACTACGCCGTCAGCCGCCTCGATCTCGTAGTGGTGCTCCTCGTCCAGGCGGACGGCCAGGCCGCCGCGGCCGTCGGCGGGATCGATCAGGGTGCTCGCGCGGCAGGCGAGGTGCTGCTGGCGGCGGCCCACGAACACCGTGTCGGTCTCGTCCAGGGAGGCGCCGGCGGCGCGCAGGGTGAGCCATCCGGATCGTTCCTTCGTGGTGCACGAGCCCTCCGGGCGCTCGCGCACCGAGATCCACCGGGGGTGCAGCTCGGCCTGGTCGAAGTCGTCCCGGGCCGGCACGGCGGGGGCGGAGTGCAGCGGCCAGGCGGGCGTGGGCAGTTCGGCGGTGACCTCGCCGACCACCGGCCAACCGTCCACCCACTGGACGGGGGCGAGGAAGGTCTCCCGGCCGAGGACGTACCAGCCGGGAGTGCCGCCGCGCGGCCGGACCGCGAGCAGCACCATCCACCAGGAGCCGTCGGGCGCCTGGACGAGGTCGGCGTGCCCGGTGTTCTGGATGGGACTGGCGGTGCCGCGGTGGGTCAGGACCGGGTTCGCCGGGCACGGCTCGAACGGGCCGGAGGGCGTCAGGCCGCGGGCGATGGAGACGCCGTGGCCGCGTTCGGTGCCGCCCTCGGCGATCATCAGGTACCAGTAGTCGCCGATCCGGTACAGGTGGGGGGCCTCGGGGGCCATGGAGCCGGGGGTGCCGGACCAGATCCGGTACGGCTCGCCGAGGGTCTCGCCGGTCGTCGGGTCGAGGCGGACCTGGGAGACGCCGGCGACGGTGCACCAGCAAGTGCCGTCCTCGTCCCAGGCGAGGTCGGGGTCGATCCCGGGAACCCCGGGCAGCCGGACCGGGTCGGACCAGGGTCCGGCCGGGTCGGTGGCGGTGAAGAGCATGTTGCCGCCGTCGCCGACGTTGGTGACGATCAGCCAGAATCGGCCGTCGTGGTGGCGCAGGGTCGGCGCGTAGATGCCGCCGGAGGACGGCATGTCGCGCGGCAGGCGCAGCTGGCTCGGCCGGTCGAGGGCGTTGCCGATCTGCGTCCAGTTCACCAGGTCCCGGCTGTGGAAGACCGGGATGCCGGGGAAGTACTCGAAGCTGGAGCACACCAGGTAGTAGTCGTCGCCCACGCGGCAGACGCTGGGGTCGGGGTGGAAGCCGGGGATCACCGGGTTGGGGACGGTGCCGGACGGCTGGATCTGCTCTGACACGTGGTCGGTTCCTTTCGGTGGTTCGCGTTCGGGGGTGGTGCCCCAGGGAGTCCGGGGCACCACCGGTCGGGTTCAGCCGATCGCGCAGGAGGCGCCGTTGAACCAGAAGGCGGAGGGGTTGGCATCGCTCCTGGACCAGGTGGCGTTGAAGCCCCACTGGACGCTCCCGCCCTGCGGGACGGCGGCGTCGTACCACACGTTCGCGGCGTTGACGCTCGTGCCGCTCTGCGACACCGAGGCGCTCCAGGTGTTGGTGATGGCGTTGTCGCCGGGGAAGGTGAAGCCGAGGCTCCAGCCGTTGACCTGGCCGAGGCTGTTGTTGACGACGGTGACGGTGCCGACCATGCCGCCCGGCCACTCGTTCTTGTTGTAGACGACCCGGCAGGGCGCGCTGGTCGGGTGCATCTGCACCACGGTGATCCCGTAGGCCGGCACGGTCTGGACGGTGGTGCTGCCGGACTGGGCCGAGCCGATCGAGTGACCGTTCTTCAGGTACGAGTAGACGGTCGGGGTGGCGGAGGACGGGGTGAAGCCGGTGTACGACAGGCTGACCGTGGCGGCGTTGTTCGGGTCCTTGTTGATCAGCATGACGGTCACGTCGCCGTCGGCCTTCCGCACGGCGTGTGCGGAGAGCAGCGAGGACGAGCTGGCGGCCTTGACCAGCGTGTCCCCGGGCGCGCCCAGCTTGGAGATCATCTGGGTGCCGTAGTAGGCGGGGAAGGGCGTGTTGACGGTCGGCTCGCAGCCGGCGCCGCTGGAGACCATGCCGCCGTCGTTGTAGTCGGTGGCGCCCTCGACGGTGGTCACCTTGGTGCAGTCGGTGCCGTTGCGCAGGTCCCACCAGTCGACGTTGAACGCGCCGCTCTCGATCCAGGTGAGGTAGTTGTCCGGCGCGAACAGGCCGTTCGGGGAGGTGTCCAGGTACGCCTGGGCGTTCGCCTCGGTCACCGCGATGCCGACGTTGGGGGCGTTGGTCCCGGCGTACTGGTTGATCAGCGAGCGCACGGCGCCGGCGATGGCCGGGTTCTGGGCCTGCGGCTTGGTGAGCAGGTCGGCCGGGCTGGTGCTGGTCGGGTAGGCGTGCACGATGGCGAAGTCGATCTTCGAGCCGGCGATCGACAGGACGGTGTGGTTCCAGTCCATGGTGTCGCCCGGGCCGACGATGCCGTCCGGCCAGTAACCGGGGGTGGTCAGCACGGCGCCGATCTTGATGCCCGGGTCGACCGCCTTCATCGCCGAGACGTACTGCACCAGGTTGTTGGCGTAGGTCGTGGCGCTCTTGCTGCTGTGGGTGTCGTACTCCCAGCCGTTGCCGTTGCTGTACTCGCCGTTGCCGTAGACCTCGTTGCCGATCTCCCAGTACTTGACGCCGTAGCCCTTGGTGACGTTGGCGTACCGGACCCAGCCGGCGGCCTCCTGGGGGGTGCCGGACCCGTAGTTGGCGGTGATGATCGGCTGCGCTCCGGCGGCGCGCACGGTGCCCATGAAGGCGTCGAAGCCGGTGTTCGGGGCGACGTACGCACCGGCCTCGGCGGTGCCGGTCTGCCAGTGGTAGACGTCGGAGTGGCTGCCGCCGGGGTAGCGGACGGTGTTGAAGCCGGCCGTGCTGAGCAGGCCGGGGGTGGCGGCGGAGTTCATGTTGGCGTCGTAGACCGGGATGTTCACGCCGACGCCGGTGGCGGGGACGGTGGCGAGCTGCAGGGCGGCGTCGACGGACACCGACACGGAGTTCGCGGCGACGGCGGGCGGTGCGACGGCGGCGATCGCGCCGGTGGCGGCGAGCGCGAGGGCCGCCGCGACGGCTATGGCGCGCCCATGACAGGACTGGACTGACCTTCTCATTGCGTCCCTCCAGGGGGTGGGGGTGCGTGGAGTTCGGTTGGGGGTCGAACTCCTGCGTTCTGGACGGTGGGGCCCGGCACGGTTGCACGGGGTCGGGCCCGGACGAGAAGCGTGGTCGGTACGGATGCGGGCCGGCGCGGTGGGGCGCGCGCGCTCGCCGAGCGCATGGTCAACTCCGTTCGGGAGAGGTCCTGGTGAGGCGCAGCAGGACGGCGGACGGCGCCGCCGGGAGGGTCAGAGCGAGTTCGGCGGCATCCGGCCTCCAGACAGTGCCGGCCCTGCTGGAGGCCGGGTAGAGCACCTCGACGTGGACGTCCGCACCGGCCAGGTGGGGCAGGTCGAGGTCCCTGACGGTCTCCTCGCCGGTGCGCCGCCAGGCGGTGACGTAGGTGGTGTCCGGGGTGCGCAGCGCCAGGGTGATCCACGGGTCCTCCCAGTTGGGGAGCCCGAGCGGCCAGGCGGGCACCGCCTCGCGGAGACCGGCGCGGATCGACTTGTGGACGGCCACCGCCTCGTGGACCAGGTCCCGGGCTTCCGGGGAGAGTTCGGTGAGGCGGCCGGAGAGGTGGATGCGGCCGAGGAGCGCGCTCGCCATGGTGAAGGCGACCTCGTCGAGGGAGTCCTCGGGCAGCGGGTACGCCCAGACGGCGCCCTGCTCGGGGGTGACGGCGGTGGGGGCCGCCGCCGCGATCGGGGCGTAGCGCAGCAGGTCCTGCTGGTCGCTGGTGGACTGCAGCTGGAGCCGGGAGAGCAGGGCGTAGTCCATCCGCATGCCGCCGGAGGCGCAGTTCTCGATCACCAGGTCCGGGTACCGGTCCAGGATGCCGTCCAGCCAGTCGAGCTGGGCCCGGTTGTGGCCGAGCAGGCCGGCCGCCGGGGCCTCGGCCGGGTGGCTGCTGGTGCCGGACCCGGGGTCGGTGTTGTGGTCGAGCTTGAGGTAGCCGATGCCCCACTCGCCGACCAGGCGGTCCACCACGCCGTCCAGGTGGGCCCGGGCGGCCGGGTGGCGCAGGTCGAGGTGGTAGCGGCCGCCGCCCTCCTCCACGCGCCGGTCGTCGCGGCGGAAGAACGCCTCCTCCGGCAGGGAGGCGGCCACCGGACTGTTCGTCCCGACCGCCTCGGGCTCCAGCCACAGGCCGGGGACCATGCCCCGCTCCCGGATGCGGTCCAGCACCTCGTGGATCCCGTTCGGGCCGGGGAACCGGGAGGCTGACGGCTCCCAAGCCCCGACGGAGCTCCACCAGTTGTCGCCGTCGTCGTACCAGCCGGCGTCGATGACGAAGTACTCCGCGCCGGCCTCGGCGGCGGCTTCGACCAGCGGCAGCAGCTTGGCCGTGGTGGGGTCGCCCATCAGGCAGTTCATGTAGTCGTTGAAGATCACCGGCAGTCGGCGGTGGTCGGGGTGCGGTCGGCGGGTGGCGCGGCGGTAGCTGGTGAGGGCGGCGAAGGCACCGTCGGGGCCGCCCTCCGCAGCCAGCGCCAGGGCCACCGGCACGGTGCGGAACTCGGTGCCGGGCTCCAGCGGGTGGCGCCAGCCGTGGTCGGCGGCATTCGGGCCGTACAGTGCCGCGTACGCGGTGTCGTCGCGCACACCGCACTCCCAGCGCCAGCCGCCGCCGTTGTGCTCGATCTGCCACAGCCAGGTACGGCCGGACTCGCGTTCCGTCAGGCCGCCCATCGGCAGCCGGCCGCAGCTGGACCACACGCCCTGACCGGCGACGACGCGGGTGCTGCGGCCGGCTGTGGTGTGGAAGCGGCCGCCCCGCTCGGGCGAGGACACCCGCAGCGGCCGGCGCTGCCAGCGACATTCGGCGAACCATTCGTTCTCCGCCCACAACAGCTCCGCGCTGTCCAGGGCCGCCGGGTCGCCCCCGGTGAGGCAGCCCGCGACGAGGGACCCGACCGACTCCAGGTGGAGAGTCCGATCCCCTTCGTTGCGCAGCAGGACTTCGCTGCGCAGCACCGGCAGGCCGTCCGGGGACCGGTAGACCGCCTGGGCGATCAGGCCGGTCTCGGGCTCGTGGAGGTCGACGGTGAGTACGTGCCAGTCGCCGTCCCTAACCGCGTGGTGGGAGCGGTGGCGCAGCCGCGAGCCGAGGACGGTGTTGACGAGGTGGCGGCCCGACCAGTAGCGGCCGAGGCCGGCGGTCGTCACCTCCACCAGCGGCAGCGGTGCGGCGGGGCGTGGGGCGGCGGTCTTCTCACCGGGTGCGCCGATGCGGACCAGGCGCGGCGGGCCGGGCTCGTCCAGGGCGATCTCCAGCTCCAGGGCGGCGTGACCCCAGCGGATCGTCTCGAGCGGGTCGGTCATGGCGGCCTTCCTCGATGCGGGAGACGTCGGGTGCGAAGTCAGTGCGCTCGCAGGACGGCGCAGCCGCCAGGCGGCAGTTCGCGCAGGGGCCCGTCCGTGAGGAGGTCGTGGCCCGGGCGGGGCAGCTGGACCGCGTCGTCTCGGTGGTTGAGCAGCAGGAGCCAGCGCCGGCCGTCGGGGGCGTGCCGGGCGACGGCCTCGACGCCGGGCGGCAGGCCCGGCAGCTCCGCGGCGACTCCGGCCTCGGTGAGCAGCCGGCCGAGCAGGGCGGCGTAGCCGGTGTCGTCGAGGCGGGTGGAGAGGTACCAGCCGTAGCCGGAGCCGAAGTCGTGACGGGTGAGCGCGGGGCTGCCGGCGAGCATGCCGTGGGTGTAGGCGGCGAGCGTCTCGGCACCCTCGGTGCGCAGGGACTCGCTCCAGGAGCCGGCCGTCGAGCCGTCGGAGAGCGTGAGCTGCTCGTCCTGGCGCAGCGGGCGGTACTCCTCGACCCGGATGCCGAGCGCCTCGCGCAGCGGGGCGGCCGGGTAGCCGCCGAGCCGGGTGTGCAGGCGCTCGTCGACCATGCCGCTGAAGAACTGCACCAGCAGGGTGCCACCGGCGGCGACGTAGCGTCGCAGGTTCTCGGCGCCCGTGTCGGTGACCAGGAACAGGGCGGGGGCGAGGACCAGCCGGTAGCGGCTCAGGTCGTGCTCGGGATGCGCGAAGTCGGCGGTGACACCGGCGTCCCACAGCGCCCGGTGGGCGCCGCGCAGTGCGGCGAAGTAGTCCAGCTCGGACGACGGGAGCCCGTCCACGCGCATGGCCCACCAGGCGTCCGAGTCGTGCAGGACCGCCACCTCTGCCCGGACGGTGGAGCCGGCGAGTTCGCCGAGCCGGGCGACGGCCTCTCCGGCCGCCGTGACCTCGCGGAAGATCCGGCTGTCAGGACCGGCGTGCGGGACCATCGCCGAGTGCCACTGCTCGGCGCCGGCCCGGGACTGCCGCCACTGGAAGAACAGGGCGCCCTCCGAGCCGCGGGCGATGTGGGCGAGCGAGTGGCGCAGGATCTCCCCCGGCTCCTTGGCGAGGACGCGGCCGCCGGCGTAGACGGTGCTGGTGCCCTGTTCCATCAGCAGCCAGGGAGCTCCGGCGGCGATCGAGCGGGCCCGGTCGGCGTCGAAGGCGGCATGGGCGGCGGCGTCGACGCCGGGTGCGCCGGGGTAGTGGTCGATGGCGACCAGGTCGACCTCGCGGCCGAAGGCCCACAGGTCCAGGTTCTGGTAGCCGGGCACCATGAGGTTGGTCGTCACCGGCAGGTCGCTGCGGACGCGGATCGCGTCGCGCTGCTCGCGGTAGGCGGCGAGGGTCTCGTCGGACCAGAAGCGGCTGAAGTCCAGTGCCTGGCCGGGGTTGCGGTGCCACTGGCTGTCGCGGGGCGGCAGGATCTGTTCCCAGGATGTGTAGCGCTGGCTCCAGAAGGCCGTCCCCCAGGCCTCGTTGAGGGCGTCGAGGGATCCGTGTCGGGCACGCAGCCAGACCCGGAAGGCGGCGGCGGTGTGGTCGCACAGGCAGAGCGTCACGTACTCGTTGTGGACGTGCCACAGGGCGAGCGCCGGGTGGTCCCCGTAGCGTTCGGCGAGGGCGCCGGCGATACGGCGGGCGGCCCGGCGGTAGGCAGGGGCGGTGAGGCAGTAGGTGTCCCGGCTGCCGTGGGTCAGGCGGGTGCCGTCCGGGCGGACCGGCAGGGCGTCGGGGTGGGCGAGAGTGAACCAGGGCGGCGGTGAAGCGGTCGGGGTGGCGAGGTCGACGGCGACGCCGTTGGCGTGCAGGCGGTCGAGGTGGGCGTCGAGCCAGTCGAAGTCGTACCGTCCCTCCTCGGGCTCCAGCAGGGCCCAGGAGAAGACGCCCACGGTGGTGAGGTTGACCCGCGCCCGGCGCATCAGTTCGTCGTCCTGCTTCCAGACCTGCTCGTCCCACTGCTCGGGGTTGTAGTCCCCGCCGAAGGCGAGACCGCCGAGTCGGTCGGTGAGCCGTCGGATGTCCATCTGGGAACCGTCCTTCCGGGAGCGGTGTCACGTGCGGCGCGGGGCCGCGGCGGTGCTTTCGCGGACCACCAGTTCCGGTGGCATCAGGAGGAGTTGGTCCTCGGGCCGGTCACCCGCGGTGGTCGCGGCGATCCTCGCCATGACCTGCTCGACGGCGACCTGTCCGAGGTCCTTCTGCGGGCCGGTCACAGAGGTGAGTCGGGGGGAGTGCTGCTCGGCCATCGGGTCGGGGCAGATGGCGACGACGGAGGCGTCCTCCGGCACGGTCCGCCCACTGGCGCGCAGCAAGGTGAGCAGCGGGCCGATGGCGGCTTCGTTCTGCACCACGAACCCGGTGGTCTCCGGGCGGTCCGCGAGGATGCGTGCCAGGGTGCCTGCGGTGCTCTCGTAGCTGCCTTCGCACGGTCGGTGGAGGAAGCGCAGGTCGCGCCGCTCGGCGCGGGCACGGAAGCCGTTCAGGGTGCGTTCGGCGTAGCCGGCGTGCCGCCGGTAGACGCCGCTGCTGTAGCCGATGAAGGCGATGTCGCGGTGGCCGAGGTCCGCCAGGTGGTCGGCGCACAGGGCGCCCGCGGTGGCGAAGTCGTGATCGGCGCAGGAGAGGCCGGTGGGATCGTCGGGCAGACCGATGAGGGCGGCCGGGATCTGCTCGGCGCGCAGGACCGGGACGCGGTCGTCGTGCAGTCGGACGTCCATGAGGATGACGCCGTCCGCGAGTCCGGTGGCGGCGACCCGGCGGACGCCTTCGGGCCCTTCGTCGTTTGTGAGCAGCAGGACGTCGTAGCCGTGTTCGCGGGCGGCCACAGTGACCGCGATGGCGATCTCCATCATGGTGGGCACGTGCACCTCGGGGTGGAGCGGCACCACCAGGGCGATGACGTGCGAGCGCCTGCCGGCCAGGGCCCGGGTGCCCGCGTTGGGGTGGTAGCCGAGTTCCGTGACGGCCTGCTCGATGCGGGTCCTGGTCCGGTCCGCGATCGGCCGCTTGCCGCTGAGGGCGTAGCTGACCGTGCTCGACGAGACGCCGGCGTGTTTGGCCACATCGGCGAGTGTCACCATCGCTGTTTCCTTCGTAGGGGTTCCGGTGGGGCTCAGCCCTTGATCGCGCCGGTCAGGACACCGGTGCGCAGGTGCTTCTGCACGAACGGGTACACGATCACCAGCGGCACCAGGGTGAGGACCACGACCGCCATCTGGAGTGACAGCGGTGCGGTCTGGGCGTGGGCGCTGCCGAAGCCGGAGTTGACGGAACCGGGCAGGCCGTTGCCCCGGTTGACGTACGTGAGCAGCACGTACTGAAGCGGCCACTTCTGACTGTCCGTCGGCATGTAGAGCATGACGTTGAAGAACGAGTTCCAGTAACCCACGGCGTAGAACAGCGCGGTGACCGCGGTGACGGCACGTGAGGTGGGCAGGACGACGGACCACAGGATCCGCCAGTCGCCGGCGCCGTCCATCCGGGCGGCGTCGATCAGTTCGGAGGAGGTGCCCTGGTAGAAGGCGCGCAGCACCAGGATGTTGAAGACGGAGACCGCGCCCGGCAGGATCAGCGCCCACCACTGGCCGTAGCCGCCCAGCCCTGTGACCACCAGGAAGCTCGGGATCAGGCCACCGCCGACGAACATCGTGACGATCAGCAGCATCAGGATGAAGCGGTGCCCGAGGGAGCGCGACCGGGAGAGGCCGTAGGCGCACAGGACCGAGACGGCCATGGACACCGCCGTTCCGACCACCGTGATGCCCAGGCTCACCATCAGGGCGGTGACGACCGTCGGGTCGCTGAGCATCTGACGGTACGCCTCGGTGCTCAGGCCGTCCGGCCAGATCACCAGACCGCCGGCCCGGTTGACGGCACCGGGCGTGGAGAAGCTGGTCAGCACGATGATCCAGAGCGGGCCCAGGATGACGGCGAGCGTCGTCCCGAGCGTCAGCCCCTTGGCGGTCCGGCCGACGACGGTGGGCGGCTCCTCCCAGGGCGGGCGGGCGGAGCGGGCCCCGCGCCGGGTGGTGCGTGCTTCCCGGCCGCGCCGCTCGCGCCGGGAGCCGATGGTGAGTGCGTTGGTCATTTTCGGTACAGCCCGTCCTCGCCGAAGGCGTGTGCCAGCTTGTTGGCGCCCCAGATCAGCAGCAGCGAGACCACGCTCTTGAAGAGCCCGGCCGCCGCGCCGTAGCTGTAGCCGCCGGTGGCGATGCCGTAGTAGAAGGAGAAGGTGTCCAGGACGTCCGCCGCCTCGTGGCCGACCGCGTCGCGCTGGATCAGGAACTGCTCGAAGCCGACGGACAGCGCGTTGCCGAGGCGCAGGACCAGCATCAGGACGATCACCCCGCGCAGGCCCGGCAGCGTGATGTGCCACATCCGCCTCAGCGGTCCCGCGCCATCCGCCGCCGCGGCCTCGTACAGCTCGCTGTTGATCGCGCTCAGCGCCGCGAGGAAGACGATGATTCCCCAGCCGGCCTCCTTCCAGATCGCCTGGGAGGTGACCAGCAGCGCGAAGGTGTCCGGGTTGGTCATGATGTCCCAGGTGCCGATGTCGTGCTGGCGCAGGAACTGGTTGAGCGCGCCGGCGCCGCCCAGCATCTGTTGGAAGATGGTGATCGCGAGCACCCACGAGAAGAAGTGCGGCAGGTAGACCACGGACTGGAACAGGTTGCGGATCCGCTCGCTCATCACCGAGTTGAGCAGCAGGGCGAGCGCGATCGGGACCGGGAAGAACAGGACCAGCTGGACGAAGCTCAGGTACAGCGTGTTCCTCATCGAGGCCCAGAACGCCGGGTCGCCGAACAGCTGCTGGAACTGGTCGAATCCGACCCATTCACTGTGCCAGACCCCGACCAGCGGGTCGTACTCCTGGAAGGCGGTGACGATGCCGAAGAGCGGGACGTAGTTGAACACCAGGAGCAGGACCACCGCGGGCACGGTCATCAGGAGGAGCGACTTGTCGCGCCGCAGTCTGATCCGCCAGTTGCGGTGCACGGTGCCGGCGGGGCGGTGCGGTGCTGTGGTGCTCACTGGCCGGTGCCGTACTTGTCGAGGACGTTGTCGGTCATCCACTGCTTGAGTCGCTCGCCGGGGCCGGACCGCCAGCTGGAGATGGCGTCCTGCACCTCGGAGACCTTTTTCTTGCCGTGGTAGCAGTCCTTGATGGTGTCGTTGACGTTCTGCGCCGCCGCGGCCGAGGCGATCGCCTGGGGCATGGTGAAGTTCATGCCCAGAAGGGCGGCTTGGTGAGGTACTTGACGTTGGCGGCCGACCAGGTCGCGTAGTCCTTGGTGACCTGGTCGCCGCCCGGGTTGCTGATCACGGAGGAGGAGGCGGCCAGGAAGGGGAAGGCCGTCGCCTGGACGTCCTTCTTGCCCTCGTCCGTGAAGGTCGGCACGCCGTTGACCCGGGTGTGGTGGACGCCCTCGACACCGAAGTTGACCAGGGTGTACTCGGCGGTGCCGTAGGGGGCGGCCAGGTAGTTCGCGACGGAGAGGAGTTCCTCGATCTGCGCGGGCTTCAGGTCGGCGTTGAGATAGCTGATCATGCTGGCGGAGGCACCCATGTAGATCACCGGCGTGCCTGTTCCGCCGGCGGTGACGGCGTTGAGGGCGCCGCGCCGGTAGTTCGGGTCCGCGGCGGTGCCGGACTGGTGGTCGGCCAGGTTCCAGGCGCCCAGTCCGCCGCCCGCGATGAGCACCTTCCCGCTGTAGAAGCGGGTGGAACCGTTGGCGTTGTCACCGGCGAGCGCGTCCGGGTGCATGTAGCCGGCGGTGGCCAGGCGGTAGTGCCAGTCGAGGGCCTCCAGGAACTCCTGGGTCTCGAACGGGTGGACCAGCTTGCCGTTGTCGACCCTCCAGTTCATGGGGACGCCCCAGCTGAACTGGAGGTAGGTCCACACGTCGTCGAAGGCCCACACGCCGCGCTTGGCGTCGGTCAGCTCCTTGCCGATGTTCATCAGGTCGTCGGCGGACTTCACCTGGTCGGCCGTGATGCCCCGGGCTTCGAGGATGTCCCGGCGGTAGAAGGTGGCTCCCGGGATGCCGAAGCTGGTGGAGAAGCAGGGGATCCCGTAGAGCTTGTCGCCCCAGACCCCGTTCTGCCAGGCGCCGGTGGGGAGGGCGGCCAGGTTCGGGTACTTCTTGATGTTGTCGCCGGACAGGTACGGGGTCAGGTCCGCGAGCTGGCTGCCCACCAGCGCGCCGGTGTTGAACTTGGCGTTCCACCAGGCCGGCAGGTTGATCCAGTCCGGCAGCTTCTTGGCGGCGGTCATCGTCGGGACGATGGTGTCGTAGGTGTTCCCGTCCGCGGGCTTGACGGTCAGCTCGACCCCGAGCGCTTTGTTCATCGCCTGGAAGAAGGAGTTGCCGGCCGGCGGGTTGGTGCCCCACAGCGGGGTGACCGCCGTGTAGCTGCCGCCCTTGCCCGGGACGCCGGAGACGCTGGCGGGCGGGGAGGCGGGGTAGGAGAGGTAGGCCGGGTCGGTCGCGGCGTCCGGTCCGCCCTGCACGGAGGCGATGTCCGGCTTGACCGCGTTGCCGTTCGGCACGTGGGCCGGCAGCGCCGCCTTCAGGCCCTCCTTGGTGTTCGCGCCTGCCTTCTTTGCGGCGCCGCCGCCGCAGGCGGTGAGCAGCGGTGCCATCGCTGCGGCTCCCGCGACCGTGGCAGCGGCGCCCAGGAAGCTCCTTCGGTCCAAGTCAGATCTCATGGCGCATGATCCTTCTCCGTCGAGGTGCCAAAGCGTCGAAGCGCTTGAATGTTGCGGCGAGACTAACGACGCGTTTCCGATTGGGCAAGTGCCTGAACAAATGCAAAAACCCTTGTTTGCAGGGAAGTTGACAGCGGGCTTGATGCGTGTCAGCGTCGAAGCGCTTCGACGAACGGCCATAGCGCCCTGCCTGTCCGAAGGGTCCCCCGTTGACTACCCCCGCCATGTCCGCAGCTCAGCTGCTCCCGTTCCGTGATCCAGCGCTCCCCCTGCGCAAGCGCATCGACGACCTGCTGGGGCGGCTCACGCCCGAGGAGCGGACCGCGATGCTGCACCAGTACGCGCCGGCCGTACCACGCCTGGGCATCGCCGCGTTCCGCACCGGCAGCGAGGCGCTGCACGGCGTCTCCTGGCTCGGTGAGGCGACCGTCTTCCCGCAGGCCGTCGGCCTCGGCGCCAGCTGGGACGAAGCGCTGCTGCGCCGGGTCGCCGAGGCGGTCTCCGTCGAGCTGCGCGCCTTCCACCACCACCGGCCGCCGGCGGTGGCCCCCGACCGCGGGCCCAACAGCCTGCAGGCCTGGGCCCCGGTGCTGAACCTGCTGCGCGACCCCCGCTGGGGGCGCAACGAGGAGGGCTACTCCGAGGACCCGGTGCACACCGCCCGGCTCGGCGAGGCGTACTGCCGCGGCCTGGCCGGCGACCACCCGGCGTACCTGCGCTCGGCGTCGGTGCTCAAGCACTTCCTCGCCTACAACAACGAGGACGACCGCTGCTTGACCTCGTCCGGCCTGCGCCCGCGGGTGCTGCAGGAGTACGACCTGGCGGCCTTCCGCCCGGTGGTCGGCTCCGGCGCCGCGACCGGCGCGATGGCCGCCTACAACCTGGTCAACGGCCGTCCCTGCCACGTCAGTCCGCTGATCGCGGACGAGCTGCGCCGCTGGGCGCGGGGTACCGGGCACGAGCTGTTCGTGGTCAGCGACGCCGAGGCCCCGTCCAACCTGGTCGACCCCGAGCACTACTTCGACGACCACGCCGAGGGCCACGCGGCCGCGCTCAAGGCCGGCATCGACAGCTTCACCGACCACGGCGAGGACAGCGAGACGGTCGTCGGCCGGCTGCGCGAAGCCCTGGAGCGCGGTCTGATCTCGCAGGACGACATCGACGGCGCGGTCCGCCGCCAGCTCGAAGTGCGCTTCCGCCTCGGCGAGTTCGACCCGGAGCTGGACCCGTACACGGGAATCGGTCCGGAAGTGGTCAACTGCGCGGAGCACCGCGAGCTCGCCCGGCACGCCGCCGCGGAGACGACGGTGCTGCTCAAGAACGACGGCCTGCTCCCGCTGGGCCTCGCCCGCACCTCGCGGGTGGCCGTGATCGGCCCGCTCTCCGACATGCTGTGCGAGGACTGGTACAGCGGCACCCTGCCCTATCAGGCCACCGTCGCCGACGGCCTCACCGCCGCACTCGGCGCCCACGGCGGCGAGGTCGTCCGGGTGGAGGGCAGCGACCGGATCACGCTGCGCTCGCGCACCACCGGCGAACTGCTCGGCGGCACCGCGTTCGACGTGACCGACTGGGGACGCTCCAGGCTGACCCTGCGCGACGCCGACACCGGCCGCTACCTCTGCCTCAAGGACGACGCCACCCTGGTCGCCGACACGCAGGTGATCAAGAGCTGGTTCGTCCAGGAGACCTTCCACCTGGAACCGGCCGAGGACGGCACCGTGCTGGTGCGCTCCGTCTTCACCGGCCGCTACGCCGCCGTCGATCCGGCCGACGGCCGGGTCACCGTCACCGCCGACAGCGCCGAGGACGCCGAGCGCTGGCATCGCGACCTGCTGCGCGACGGCACCGCCGAGGCCCGCGCCGCGGCCGAGGGCGCCGACGTCGCCGTCGTGGTGCTCGGCAACCACCCGCTGGTCAACGGCCGCGAGACCGAGGACCGGGTCGACATCGCCCTGCCCGCCGGGCAGGAAGCACTGCTGCGCGCCGTCGCCGCCGTACGGCCGCAGACCGCGCTGGTGGTGATGAGCAGCTACCCGTACGCCGTCGACTGGGCCGACGCCCACCTGCCCGCCGTGCTGTGGACCTCCCACGGCGGCCAGGAGACCGGCCACGCGCTGGCCGCCGTGCTGCTCGGCGAGGCCGAGCCGGCCGGCCGCCTCCCGCAGACCTGGTACCGGGGCGACGACACCCTGCCGGCGCCGCTGGACTACGACATCATCAAAGCCGGCTGGACCTACCAGTACCACCGGGCCGTGCCGCTCTACCCGTTCGGCCACGGGCTCTCCTACACCGAGTTCGCCCACCGTGACCTGCGCCTGTCCGAGGCGTCGATCGAGCAGGACGGCGCCCTCGACGCCACCCTGACGCTGGCCAACACCGGACAGCGGACCGGCAGCGAGGTGGTCCAGCTCTACGTCCGCGCCCTGGACGCCCGCTACCATGCGCCCCGGCTGCGCCTGGTGGACTTCGCCAAGGTCAGCCTGGAGCCGGGCGAGAGCCGCGAGCTGACCTTCCACCTGCCGGCCGAGCGGTTCGCCCACTGGGACGTCGCCACCGGCGCCTTCACCGTCGACCCCGGCGGCTACGAGATCGTCATCGCCCGCTCGGCCGAGCACCCGGTGCTCACCGCGCCGCTCACCGTCACCGGAACGGCGCCCGGGCCGCGCGCGGTGGTCGGACGCCGCGTCCTGGCCGTCGACTTCGACGATTACGCGGGTGCCGCCATCGTCGACGCCACCCGCACCGACGGCGACGCCGTCACGCCCGCCGATCCCGCACAGCCGGCAACGCTGCTCTTCCGCGAGCTCGACCTTTCCGGCGCCTGCACGATCGACATCGAGATCGCCCGCGAGGGCGGCGGCACGGGCGGCGCGCGACTCGAAGTCCGGGCCGCCGGCCGGGTGCTGGCCGAGATCGACGTGCCCGTGACCGGAGACCGCCGAGCCTGGACGAGCACCACCACCGAACTCGACGCCCCGCTCCACGGCGTGCGCGACCTGAGCCTGACGCTGCACGGCGACTTCCGGCTCGCCGCCTACCGCTTCGGCGCGGCCGGCTGAGGATCCCGCCCCACAGACCGGCGGTCCGCCCATGAGGGGGCGGACCGCCTCCAGTCCCTGCCAGGCCTGCGAGCCGGGAGACCCGCCCGCTGCCGCATCCGTTCCGACCCCGTCACCCGCCGCCCGGAGGCGGCCCCATGTCACTGCTCACGCCCCACCACCTCACCTCGTCCTCGCAACACCCGGAGGAATCCCCCGTGCCGCTCACCGACTTCGGACTCGACGAACTCGCCGGCTACCAGCCCGAGTCGACCATCCCGCAGGATTTCGACGAGTTCTGGCAGCGCACCCTCGCCGAGGCCCGCTCGCACGGCGGGGCGGTCAAGGCCGAACGCGTCACCGCGCATTACGGACTGCGCACTGTCGAGGTCGACGACGTACGGTTCCCCGGCTGGAACGGCGAGCCGGTGGCCGCCTGGCTGCTGCGCCCGCGCGGTGTGGAGGGACCGCTGCCCGTCGTCGTCAGCTACCAGGGCTACAGCGGCGGCCGCGGCCTGCCCACCGAGCACCTGTTCTGGTCCGCCGCCGGCTACGCCCACCTCGTCGTGGACAGCCGCGGCCAGGGCCACGACACCCCGGACCGAAGCATGGGCGACGGCACCCAGTGGGCCGAGGGCTTCATGACCCGCGGTATCGACTCCCCGGAGAACCACTACTTCCGGCGGCTGATGACCGACTGCGCGCGCGCCGTCGACGCCGTCGAGCAGCTGCCCGGCCTCGACCCGGACCGGATCGTGGTGACCGGCGGCAGCCAGGGCGGTGGGCTGGCGCTCGCCGCCGCCGGGCTCACCGGGCACCAGGTGGCCGCGGTGATGCCGGACGTCCCGTTCCTCTGCCACTACCGTGAGGGCGCGCAGACCTCCCTGGACGGGCCGTACCAGGAGCTCGTCAAGTACCTGCGCTGGCACAGCCGGCAGCGCGTACAGCCGACCTTCGCCACCCTCGAGTACTTCGACGGCGTCCACTTCGCCTCGCGGGCCACCGCCCCGGCCCTGTTCAGCGTCGGCCTGATGGACCCGGTCTGCCCGCCGCGGACGGTCTACGCCGCCTTCAACCGCTACGCCGGCGAGGACCGCACCATGACGGTCTGGCCGTTCGCCGACCACGGCGGCGGATGCGGCTCCAACCCGCCCACCCAACTGGCCTGGCTCCACCAGCGCGGCCTCGGGCCGGGGCGGTGACCGCCGTGACCCCCTGGGAGGAGCCGGACTTCCCCGCGCTGCCCGCCGGATTCCGCTTCGGCGCCGCCACCGCCGCGTACCAGATCGAGGGCGCCCACGACCTGGACGGCCGTGCCCCCTCCATCTGGGACACCTTCAGCCACACACCCGGACACACCCTCGGCGGCGCAACCGGCGACACCGCCTGCGACCACTACCACCGCTACCGGGAGGACGTGGGCCTGCTGCGCGGGCTCGGCGTCGACAGCTACCGCTTCTCGATCGCCTGGCCCCGCCTGCTGCCCCAGGGAACCGGCCCGGTGAACCGGAAGGGCCTGGACTTCTACGACCGCCTGATCGACGACCTGTTCGCCGCCGGAATCCGACCCGCCGTCACCCTCTACCACTGGGACCTGCCGCAGGCCCTGGAGGACCGTGGCGGCTGGCGCGTCCGGGAGACCGCCGAGGCGTTCGCGTCGTACGCGGCCCTCGCCGCCGAACGCTACGGCGACCGGGTGGAGCGCTGGATCACCCTCAACGAGCCGTACTGCTCCGCGTTCGTCGGCTACGCCGAAGGCCGGCACGCCCCCGGCGTCCAGGAGGGCCGCGGCGCGCTCGCCGCCGCACACCACCTGCTGGTCGCCCACGGGCTGGCCGTACGGGAGCTGCGCGCCGCCGGCGCCCGGGAGATCGGCATCGCCCTCAACCTCGACCGCATCCACGCCGCCTCCGACCGCCCCGAGGACCTCGCCGCCGTGCGCCGCGCCGAGGTGCTGCACAACGACGTCTGGACCGAGCCGCTCCTCGCCGGACGCTACCCCGCGCAGGAGGCCGAGACCTGGGCCGGTCTCGCCGACGGCCCCTGGCGGCAGCCCGGCGACCTGGAGGTGATCGGCGCGCCGCTGGACTTCCTCGGCGTCAACTTCTACCGCCCGATCACCGTCGCCGCCGCCCCTCACCGCACGGACGACCGAGAAGCACGCACCGCCGTGGACATCGGCGTCACCGAGCTGGACCCGTACGGCACCCGGCACACCACCATGGGTTGGCCGGTCGTCCCGGCCGCGCTCACCGAGCTGCTGTGCGAGCTGCATGCCCGCTACCCGCAGCTGCCACCGGTCTGGATCACCGAGAACGGCGCCGCCTTCGAGGACGTGGCCCGCCCGGAGGGGCGCGTCCACGACCCGGAGCGGACCCGGTACCTCGCCGCGCACCTGGCCGCCGTCGCCGACGCGGCCGCGGCCCTGGTGGACGTGCGCGGCTACTACGTCTGGTCGCTGCTGGACAACTTCGAGTGGGCCCGCGGCTACGGCCAGCGCTTCGGCCTGGTCCACGTCGACTACGACACCCTGACCCGAACGCCCAAGGACAGCTACCACTGGTACCGGGGCCTGATCACCGCGCACCGCGCGCGGACGGAGGAATCCTCCCGATGAAGTTCACCGACGGCTACTGGCTGATGCGTCCGGGCTGCACCGCCCGCTACGCCGCCGAGGTCGCCGACGTCCGGGCCGAGGAGCACCGGCTCACCCTCTACGCGCCCGTCAAGCACGTGCGCGGCCGCGGCGACACGCTCAACAGCCCGCTGCTGACCGTCGAGTGCTGGTCCCCGGCAGAAGGCGTGATCGGGGTGCGCGCCACCCATCACGCCGGATCCGTCCGCCGCGGACCGGAGTTCGCCCTGCCCGGCGCGCAGGACGGCAGCGGGAAGGTCCACCGCGACGGGGCGGTGGTGGAGCTCAGCGCCGGCGAACTGACGCTGCGCGTGGACACCTCCCAGCCCTGGCGTCTGGAGTTCACCGCCGGCGGCCGGGTGCTGACCAGCGTCGGCGAGCGCGGCACCGCCTTCGTCACCGACGCCGACGGTCGGCACCACATGCTCGGCCAACTCGCGCTAGGTGTCGGCGAACTGGTCTACGGGCTGGGGGAGCGGTTCACCCCGTTCGTCCGCAACGGCCAGGTGGTCGACATCTGGCAGGCCGACGGCGGCACCAGCAGCGAACAGTCCTACAAGAACGTCCCGTTCCATCTGACCAACCGGGGCTACGGCGTCTTCGTCAACCACCCCGGGAAGGTCAGCTACGAGGTCGGATCCGAGTCGGTCGGACAGGTGCAGTTCAGCGTCGAGGACCAGTCGCTCGAGTACTTCGTCGTCTACGGCCCCACACCCAAGGAGATCCTGGAGCGGTACACCGCGCTCACCGGCCGCCCCGCCCTGCCGCCCGCCTGGGCGCTCGGACTGTGGCTCACCACCTCCTTCACCACCGACTACGACGAGGCCACCGTCAACCGCTTCGTCGGCGGCATGGCCGAACGCGGCATCCCGCTCAGCGTCTTCCACCTCGACTGCTTCTGGATGCGCGAGTACCAGTGGTGCGACTTCGACTGGGACGCCGACACCTTCCCCGACCCGGCCGGCATGCTGGCCCGCCTCAAGCAGCAGGGCCTGCGGATCTCGGCCTGGATCAACCCGTACATCGCGCAGAAGTCCGCGCTCTTCGAGGAGGGGATGCGCGAGGGGTACCTGGTGCGCCGGGCGGACGGCAGCGTGTGGCAGTGGGACCTGTGGCAGCCCGGCATGGCCCTGGTCGACTTCACCAACCCGGCCGCCCGCGACTGGTACACCGGCAAGCTGCGCACCCTGCTCGCGCAAGGCGTGGACTGCATCAAGACCGACTTCGGCGAGCGCATCCCCACCGACGTCGTCTGGCACGACGGCTCCGACCCCGAGCGGATGCACAACTACTACACCCACCTCTACAACCGGGCCGTCTTCGAGCTGCTGCGCGAGGAACGCGGCGAGGGCGAGACGCTGCTGTTCGCCCGCTCCGCCACCGCCGGCGGGCAGCAGTACCCGGTGCACTGGGGCGGCGACTGCGAGTCCCACTTCAACGCCATGGCCGAGTCCCTGCGCGGCGGGCTCTCCCTCGGCCTGTCCGGCTTCGGCTTCTGGAGCCACGACATCGGCGGCTTCGAAGGCACCCCCACCCCCACGGTGTTCAAGCGCTGGGTGCAGTTCGGTCTGCTCTCCTCGCACAGCCGCCTGCACGGCAGCAAGTCCTACCGGGTGCCGTGGGACTACGGTGAGGAGGCGGTGGAGGTCACCCGCGAGTTCACCCTGCTCAAGCACCGCCTCGCGCCCTACCTGCAGCGCGCCGCCCAGCACGCGCACGCCACCGGCATCCCGGTGATGCGCGCCATGGTGCTCGAGTTCCCCGACGACCCCGCCGCCGCCACCCTCGACCGGCAGTACCTGCTCGGCGACGATCTCCTGGTCGCCCCGGTCTTCACCGACGACGGCACCGTCGAGTACTACGTCCCCGAGGGCACCTGGACCAACGTCCTGACCGGCCGCCAGGTCGTCGGCCCGCGCTGGGCCAAGGAGCAGCACGGCTTCCACACCCTCCCGCTGCTCGCCCGCCCCGACTCCGTCATCCCGCTCGCCGCCGACGACCAGCGCCCGGTCTCCGCCTGGGCCGACGGAGTCGAACTGCTCGTCCACGCCTTCGCCGACGGCGCCGAACGCACCGTCACCGTCCCGCGCAGCGACGGCGTCGGCGACGCCGCCCGCTTCCACCTGCGCCGCACCGGCGACCGGCTCACCGTCACCACCGACAGCCCGCACCCTTGGCACGTGCGCATCGGCGGCCCGTACCGCCCCCTGCACACCCAGCAGGCCGGCACCCCCGAGGCCCACCTCCCGTACCCGGCCTGAACCGCGCCGAAGGCGGGGCCCCCACCAGGGCCCCGCCTTCGCCGTACCGCCGTCCCCACGACCCCGAAGAGCCGCCATGGAAAGCCTCACCAAACGCCGGCTGACCGCCGACGAACTCGACACCCTGCTGCGCACCTCCACCGGCCTCGGCTGCCGGGTGGAGGGCGAACTGACCGACGGCTGGTTCAACAGCGTCCACCGCGTCCGGCTGGACGACGGCCGGCCCGCCGTGGTCAAACTCGCCCCGCCGCCCGACGTGCCGGTGCTCCGGTACGAACGCGGCATCCTCGCCACCGAGGCGATGGTCTACCGGTTGCTCGCAACCCTGCCGGCCGGCGCCGTACCGGCACCCCGACTGCTGTACGAGGGGGAGGAGTTCCTCGTCCTGTCCGTCCTGGACGGGATCCCGTGGGAGAAGTCCTGGGAGGAGCTGACCCCCGGCGCGTCGGCGGAGCTGCGCCGGCAACTCGGCGCGATCACCGCGCGCCTGCACAGCCTGGCCCCGGCGGACGGCCGCTTCGGGTACCCCGCGGCCGAGTCCGCACTGGCCGCCGACGACTGGCGGACGGCGTTCACCGCGATGGTGGAGGCGACTCTCGAGGACGCCGACCGGTGGCAGTCCCCGCTCGGCCTGCGGCCCGACGAGCTGCGGACCATGGTGGCCGAAGGCGGCCATGCCCTCGCCGAGGTCACCGAGCCGAAGCTGGTCCACTTCGACCTGTGGCCGGGCAACATCTTCGTGGATCCGGCGGGCCCCCGGGTCACCGGGCTGATCGACCACGAGCGCGCGTTCTGGGGCGACCCCGCCGCCGAGCTGGTCTCGCTGGCCTTCGGCGGCGACACCGGACCGGACAGCGACCTGGTGGCGGGCCACACCGGCGCGGGCGGACGCCTCGACTTCACCCCCGCCCTCCGGCACCGCATCGCGCTCTACCAGCTGTACCTGGCCCTGCTGCTGGTCGTCGAATGCGGCCCTCGCGGGTACCAGGGCGAGCACGTGTCGTTCTGCCGAGGCATGGTCGCCGAGGCGGTCGACCGCGTCCGGGCCCTGGGGTAGCCGCCGGGCGGGGAGCTGCGACGCCGACCACGGGGCCGGTCGCGCAGCTCCCCGCCCCGTGGTCGGCATGCTCACCGTCAGCCGTGGTCGACCACGACCATCGCGTGCCCGTCCAGGCTGGTCACCCGCACGTGGACGTACTCGCCGTCGTACTGCCAGTCGAGCTCCTGCCCGGCCGGCTGCAGCCGCACCGCGCTCGGCTCGCCCGTCACGCGCACCGAGACCGGCACGTCCACCAGCGGGAACGGGTCATGCACCAGGTCCAGCGCCGGGGTCTCCCGGGCCGGCACGAAGCTGATCAGGTGCACCACCGTGCCGGTGGGCGTGCGGACCACGCCGGTCTCCAGGTGGACCGGCCCGCCGGCCCGCACCAGCGGATCGGGCAGCAGCCGGTCCAGCGCCGCCCCGAGCAGCTGCCGGTACGTCTCCAGGCCGTGCTCGTGGAACGCCTCCAGCAGTGGCACCGTCACCGCGCCCATCCCGTCGGCCACCGCCACGGCGACCTCGTCCGTGAGGTCGGCCGGCGGCGTGTACGAGTGGCCGCAGAACCTGTCCCAGCTGCGGGGGAAGTACGGATCCACCACCCGGGCCAGCACCTCCGCGCCGGCCCGGGCCCGAGCGGTCAGCCGGGCGCCGTGGCTGATCACCGGGAAGTCCTCCGCCACGCCGGGTACGCCCTGGCAGGCCAGGAAGGACTCGCCGTCCGGGGCGGGCGCCAGCCCCTCGACCGGCAGGTCGGGGAGGGCCGGTTCGGTACCGTTCAGCAGTGCGGGCCCGATCAGCAGCACCGCCCCGCCGCCCGTGCGGCACTCCTGGAGGCGGGCGGCGAGGGAGTCGTCGACCCGGGTGGTCTCCGGTACCAGCACGGCCCGGTACCCGGTCAGGTCCGAGGCGGGGGTGACCACGTCGAACTGCACCCGCAGCTGCTGCAGGGCGCGCACCGCGCCGATGATGCTCGCCCCGGGGTTGTCGCCGAGCGCGGGGTCGGAGACCAGCGCGACCTCGCTGAGCACGCGGCCGCCCTCGACGAACGGTTCGCACCGCTCGATGTGCCGGTAGACCGAGCCGATCAGCTCGTACACCGCCGCGGACGGGGTGCCGCGCGGGTGCAGGACGTCGCCGACGCCGCTGGTCAGCCCGTGGCTGAGCATCTGGCTGCACTCGTAGAGCAGGGCGGCCCGCGGCTTGAGGGCGGCGTTGTCCCCCCAGCTCTCGTGGAACCGGCCCGTGTGACTGAGGGTCGGCAGACCCATCGGCCGGACGAAGCGGGCCACGTACGGCAGGAAGGTGTAGCCCCAGCCGCCGGTCGGCAGACCCTCGATCTCGGCGTGGCGCACGAACTGCCGTTCCTCGGACAGCCGGGCCTTGAGCCGGCTGTTGAACCAGACGCCCTGTGCGGCGTCCGCCGGCAGCGCCTTCTCCACCATGGCGGAGTACCGCGCCATGTAGCGGTGGGCCACCAGGGTGGCGTAGCGCGCCCGGTGGTCGGCGTCGGCGGGGTCGAGGCCCGCGCGGCGCATGCCGTCGACCGCCCAGCGGCTCGCGCTCGGCTGGTCCCAGCACATGTCGATGAAGATCCCGTCGACCGGCGCGAAGCGCCGCAGCACCTCGTCCAACTGGTCGGCGAAGTAGTCCGCGTACGGGCTGGACATGTCGAGCACGTTCCAGCCGGCGTCGAAGGCGGAGGTGGTCCAGCGGTTGAGTTTCAGGTCCTCGCCGTGTCCGATCCACTCGGGGTGCTCCCGGGCGGCGTACTCGTCGACCTGGAGGGAGAGGTAGATCGGCGCGCGGATCCCCACCGCGTGCAGGGCGTCGATCTGTTCGGCCAGCAGGTCGAGGCCGGGGGCGAGACCGGGGTGGCGCTCGGGCCGGTCGGTGGCGTGGTAGAGGTGGCCGTGGTGGCACTTGGCGAAGACGGTGACGCTGTCGACGGCGGCGTCCTGGAAGGTCCGTGCGAAGGCCGCCGGGTCGAAGTCCCGGCCGACGTCCGGGATGTCGGGCCCGGTGTGGAAGTCCAGGTGCACCGTGCGGCGCGGGAACCGGCTCGGGTCGGGCGGAGTGGGGCGGAACACGGTGTCTCCTCGCGTACGGGAACGGAAGTCGGGGCCCGCGGGCGGGCCTAGTCGCGGGGGAGGAGGCGCGGGCCGCGCACGCCGCCGTCCACGGCGAGGTCGGTGCCGGTGGTGGCACCGGTGTGCGGGCCGGCCAGGTAGGCGATGGCGGTGGCCACCCGCTCGGCGGTCACCGGGTGGCCGGTGCGGCTGCCAGCCTCCGCGGAGGCCCGGTCGGGGGTCGGCCCGGAGCCGGCGTCCGGCAGCGGCTCCGAACCCGGCGCGGTCAGGGAGCCCGGGTCGTGCGCATCACCCCGAGGACGCCGACCTCGAACATTCTGCGCCACTCCTCCTCGCCGCCCAGCTCGACACCGTCGCGGGCGCCGACACCGGCGCAGTTGACCAGGATGTCGATGCCGCCCAGCAGTTCGGCGGCCCAGGCCACCCCGGCGCGGACCGACTGCTCGTCCGCGACATCGGCGTACGCCCGAACCAGCGTGGACGGGACGCCTTCCGGTCGCACGTCGAGGCAGGCGACCCGCGCGCCACGGGCCGCCAGCAGGCGGGCCGTGGCCAGCCCGATGCCCGATGCGCCGCCGGTGACGACGGCCGCCAGACCCGCGAAGTCGGGCTCACCCATGGCTGCTCCTCCTCAATACATGGGATGGATTTATAGAAGACGTGGCCGTGATCCGTCCAGAGGGTGCGGCGATCTAGGCCACAAAGTGCCAGATTGTAGGGAAAGGTGTGGCGGCAGCAGGCAGGGATTCAGTCGCTCGTCGTTCGCTATTACTCCCCGATACATAGGATGTCCTGTTAGCTTGTCGATGTGTCTCTCCATGACCACGTCCCCACCCCCGTCCCTGCCGACCAGCTCTGGTACCGGCATCCCGCCGCCGACTTCCTCGACGCGCTCCCGCTCGGCAACGGCCGGCTCGGCGCGATGACCCACGGAGGCATCGCCACCGAGCGGATCGACCTCAACGCCGACACGCTGTGGTCGGGCGGCCCGGGCCCCCGCGACCGGGCGGGCGCCGCCGAGCACCTGTCCGCCGTCCGCGCGGCCGTGCTGCGCGACCGCGACCACGCCCGCGCCGATGCGCTCGCCGCCGCCCACCTGCAGGGCCCGGACACCGAGGCGTACCAGCCGCTGGCCACCCTGCTGCTGGCCTTCCCGCCGACCGAGGCGGACCAAGTCGCCTACTACCGGCGGGAACTCGACCTCGACCAAGCGCTGCACACGGTGTCCTACACGGCGGACGGAGTCGCGTACCGCCGGGAGAGCTTCGTCTCCGCCCCCGCCGGGGTGCTCGCCATCCGCCTCACCACCGACGCCCCCGGATCCCTCTCCTTCCGCGCGGGCTTCACCACGCCCCACCCGGACGCGCAACTGTCCGTCGAACCGGACGGCGTCCTCGCCGTCCGCGGACGCGCCCCGTCCCACCTCACGCGCAGGCAGGTGCACCCGGCCGACTACCGGGCCGACCGGGGTACGGGGTTCGCAGCCGCGCTGCGCGTGCACACCGTCGGCGGGCAGGTCGGCGCCGACGGGGACGGACTCGCCGTCACCGGCGCCGACGAAGCGGTGGTGCTGGTCGCCGTCGGCACCGGCTACCGGGGCTGGCGCGAGCAGCCCGACGGCCCGCAGGCCGCGCTGGCCGAGGCCCGCCGGTGGCTGGCGGGCGCCGGGGGGCAGGACTACGAGAAGCTGCGCGCCGAGCACCTGGCCGACCACCGCAGGCTCTTCGGCGCCGCCGCGCTCCGCCTCCACGGCCCGGCGGCCGCAGCGGACCGCCCGACCGGTGAACGCCTCGCCGCCGCCAACGCCGGCGCCCCCGACCCGGGCCTCGCCGCCCTGCTCTTCGCCTACGGCCGCTACCTGCTGATCGCCTCCTCGCGGCCCGGCACCCAGCCGGCGAACCTCCAGGGCATCTGGAACACCGAGGTCGCCCCGCCCTGGATTCCGACTGGACGTCCAACATCAACGTCCAGATGAACTACTGGCCGGCCGAGACCACCGGCCTCGCCGAGTGCCACGAGTCGCTGTTCGACCTGGTCGCCGACCTCGCCGAGGCGGGGCGGAACACCGCGCGCTCCTACTACGACGCCCCCGGCTGGTGCTGCCACCACAACGTCGACCTGTGGCGCGCCACCAACCCCGTCTCCGGTGACCCCGTCTGGGCGAACTGGCCGATGGCCGGGCCGTGGCTGGCCGCCCACCTGTGGGACCACCACCTCTTCCACGGCGACCGCGCCTTCCTCGCCGAGCGCGCCTACCCGGTGATGCGAGAGGCCGCCCGCTTCGTCACCCACCTGCTGGTCGAGGCCCCGGACGGCACCCTGGTCAGCTGCCCGTCCACCTCGCCCGAGCACCACTTCAGGCTGGCCGACGGCACCCTGTCCGCCGTCACCGCCGGCTGCACGATGGACTACTGGCTGACCGCCGAGCTGCTCGACAACACCGTCGCGACCGCCAGGGAACTGGACACCGACCACGACCTCGCCCGGGAGTCGGCCCGCGTCCGCGCCCGGCTGCGGCCTCCTGCGCTCGGTGCCGACGGGCGCCTGCTGGAGTGGGCGGAGGACCTGCCCGAGGAGGACCCCGGCCACCGCCACCTCTCCCACCTGTACGGCCTCTATCCGGGCAGTGCCGTCGACCCGCTCACCGACGACACCCTGCTCGCCCCGGCCCGCCGCGCGCTGGACCGCCGGCTGGAACACGGCGGCGGCGGCACCGGCTGGAGCCTCGCGTGGGTCGCCGCGCTGGCCGCCCGGCTCGGCGACGGCGCCCTCGCCGGGCACGCCGTCGAGCGCCTGCTCGCCACCTCCGTCGCGCCCAACCTCTTCGACCTGCACCCGCCGCGGCTCTTCCAGGTCGACGGCAACTTCGGCATCACCGCCGCCATCGCCGAGATGCTGCTGCAGAGCCACAACGGCATCCTGCGGCTGCTGCCCGCCCTGCCGCCGTCCTGGCCGGACGGCGAGGTCCGCGGCCTGCGCGCGCGGGGCGGCGCGGTGGTGGACCTGACCTGGCGTCAGGGCTCGCTGACCGGCGCGGACCTGCGGACCGAACGAGACGGTACGGTCGACATCCGCCTTCCCGACGGCTCCGGCCGACCGGTCGTCACGGGCCCGGCCGGGGGCAAGGTCGTGCCGGACGGGGTCTGCGACGACGGGCGACAGCTGCGTTTCGCACTCCGGGCGGGCGTGCACTACCGGCTCTCCTTTCCGGCCGGGCGGTCCGGACGCTGAAGTGCAGGACGGGGGCCCGGGCGGGGAGACGCCCGGGCCCCGTACCGGCGGGGTTCAGCAGGCGCTGTTGGTCTGGGTCAGCAGGCCCATCCGGTAGGGGAGTGCGATGTAGTCACCGCCGGCGTTGGGATCGAGTCCCTGGTAGACGTACTGGAGTTTGCACGGGTTGACGGTCAGGGTCTGGTCGTTGCCCGCCCGGACCATCTCGCCGTGGCTGATGTCCTGGGTCCATGCGGTGCCCGGGAAGCTGACGTTGTTACGGCCGGCGAACGGCTCGTTCTCGGTGGCGGCCAGCGGGGTCCAGGTGCCGGTGAGGCTGGTGGAGGTCCAGGAGCGGAAGTAGCGGCGGCCGGTGGAGCCGATCGCCTCGACGAGCATCAGGTACTGGTCCTTGCCCTGGATCTTGTAGACGTTGGACGCCTCGAAGAGGTTGTTGCGGTTGCTGTCGGACATCACGATCTGGGTGTTGCCGAAGCCGTTGGGGAAGTTGGCGAGGGTGGTCTGCGCCCGGTACATGTGGCCGTTGTCGTCGGCGAAGAACAGGTAGCAGTTGGCGGAGTCGCAGATCGTCCAGAAGTCGATCCAGGTGCCGTTGCCCTTGTTCTGGGTGACGATGGCGGGCTCGGTGCTGATGAAGGTGCGCGGCGCGGACCAGGACGCCGGGTTGCTCGGGTCGGTGCCGGTCGAGTAGGTCGGCGGGCCGGTCTGGTAGACCAGGTACCACAGGTTCTGCGGGGCGCAGTAGAACAGCTGCGGTGCGGCCCGGTAGCCGGAGCCGATCGCCGAGGCGCTGTCCAGGTAGGTCGGGGTCGCCGAGGCCGCCTGGGACCAGTCCGAGAAGGAGAACATCTCCAGCCCCAGCCGGCGGTCTTGCTGGCGGTGGTGGCATAGACCAGCCACTTGTCGTTGTGGCGGACGACGGAGAAGTCCTTGATCCCCTCGACGGTGTGCGTCGAGTCGGACTTCGGGCCGGCCAGCGCGCCGCTGGAGCTCCACCGGAAGGTGGACGGAAGCGAGCCGGTGCCGCCGCTGCCGCTGTCGGAGACCGGGACGGGCTGCCACTGCTGGTTGGCGCCGCCCCAGTCCGCGTACTGGACGACCTTTCCGCCGTCGGCGGTGGACGCGCCCTGGACCTCCAGGGCCTTGCTGCTGTGCTGGTTCAGCAGGCGGACGTAGCCACCGGTGGAGTCGGCGAGCTTGAAGTGCTGGCTGGCGGTGTCGAAGTCCGTCCACTGGACGATGTCGGTGCCGTCGGCGGTGGACCAGTTGTGTCGTCGAGGACCTTGCCGGAGGTGCGGTTCTGCAACCGGTACCAGCCGTTGCCGGAGTCGAGGAAGCGCCACTGCTGGTTGCGGCGTCGGTCCGGGACCACTGCACGACCGAGGAGCCGTTGGCCGTCCCGAAGTTGTAGTCCTCCAGCGCCTTGCCACTGTTGCGGTTGACCAGCACGTACCACTTCGCCGTGTCGACCGTCGCGGCCGAGGCGCCGGTGGTGTCCACCGCTACCAGGAATCCGGCCAGGAAGGTCGCCGAGAGCAGAGCGGCCAGCCGTGACCGCCATCCTCGCCGCTGCAAGGTCCGTCGGGACTTGCTGCGCGTGTCCATGTTGCGCCCTCCTCGGGGCGGTTGGGCAGGGCCGAGCCCCCGGTCCTGCGCGGATCCGGGGTCATCCGGCCCGGTAGGGACGGGCGGCGTGCAGGGGTCGGCCCTGGGGTGGGGGAGCCGGCAAGCAGTGGACTGTTAGCGTTAACAATTCGAAAGGTGAAGATCCGGCGTTCGCCAGGGAGAAAAGCACGGCCCTGAGGGGCTGTCAATATGTCATGTACGGATCCATCGCAAGTCGAGCAGAGGATTCCAAGGAGGCCGTCCGGCAGTTGACGGAAGGTCAGTGAGCGCTCACACTCATCCCCGACCCCTTGGGCCTGTCCGTCCATCCCGCCGCCCGCCGGCCCGACGGGTAGGGACGGAAACGCCTGGCGCGCCGCGGTGAAACCCTCGGCGCGCCGCGGTGAAGCCCTCAGTGTGCCGGGGCGAAACCTCCTCGGAGAGTGACGGAGGAGGCGGCGGTCTTGGCGTCGACACGGTAGCTGTCGCCGGCCGTGGCGCGGACGCCGGTGGAGTGGTTGAACTGCGCGGCGAACTCGTGCTGCCCGGCCGGCACGGTACGGCCCGGCTTGAGGACCCAGCGATAGACCAGCGAGCCACCGGACTCCTGGACGGTGACCGTGAAGTCGTCGGCCGGCAGGGTCCGCCAGGAAGCCGGGTCGCGCAGCCCGCCGGTCTGCGCGACCCGCAGCTCCACCGTGAGCGAGGTGAGCGGCTGGGAGGTCCCGAGGACGAGGTTGCTCTGGCTCCAGTAGACCGTGCTGTGCCCGTCCACCGAACCCTCGGTCCACAGCGGACCGTTCTGGACCCGCCCGGTCGGGAGTGACGGACTTGGACTCGGCTGCGACCCGCCGGTGCCGCTCGGCGCCGAACCGGTCGCCGTGGAGGGCGCGGACGGGGTGGGGCTGTCGACGGGGGCCGGGTCGGCGGGCGCTGTCACCGCGGGCGCCGGTGGCGGGGCGCTGACGATACCGGCCACGGCGAGGCCGCCGGTGGCCAGGATGCCGGCAGTGGCGAGAGCGGCGAGGGCCACCCTGCGCCCGGACCGGGCGATCGAGGGCGCGCGGTGTCGGAGCGTCGGGCCGGCCGCGCGCTGCTCGAACAGCGCGACGATCTTGGCCCGGTCGGGGTGGTGGTGCTCGGCAGCCTCGCGCAGCTGCCGACCGATTTCCTCGTTCACCGGGTCCTCCCTCCCAACACCGGCTCGCCGGTCGCCGGTACGCCGAGCAGTCGCTCCAACTCGGCCACCGCCTTCGAAGTCTGGCTCTTCACGTAACGACCGATATGCCCAGTGCCATCGCGGTGTCTTGCTCCGACAGGTCGAAGGCATGGCGCAGCACGACGCACGCCCGCTTGCGGAACGGCAGCCGGGCGAGCGCCGCCCGGATGGCCAAGGTGCCGGCCATGTCCGGCAGGTCGATCGCCCCGGGGGCGCGTGACCAGAACAGCGCGATCCTGCGCCGCTCGCGGACGGCGCTGCGGATGCGCTCGCGCACCAGGTCGGCCACCACGCCCCGCGCGTGGGCGAGCGGGTGGCGGGCCGCCGGAAGCGGTCTCAGTGCTGCCACAGCGCCACCAGGGCGTCCGCGGCGATGTCGTCGGCCGCGTCCGGCTCGCCGGTCAGCAGATAGGCGAGTCGGACCAGTTCGGCATGGTGACGTTCGAAGAAGTCGTGGAACTCCGCGGACGCGTCCTCGAGGCGCACCTCCCCCGGTCGCCCTCTCCCTGCGATGTGTGCGTTGACAATCGGCCCGGGCCGACAGCGCCCGTCACCACGACCGAACGGTCGCCGCCTGCGGCGGCGTGACGGTGGCGGTGGATGGATACCACGATCAGTGCCGGGCGAACTGGACCCGAGTGGGTTGGGCGACATCCGGTCTCACCGCCAGGCCGTCCACGGTCAGGTGCTCGCCGTAGATGTCCGTGATCCTGATCGAGGAGCCGCAGCCGTTGCCGTCGGCGGCGAGGAAGTAGTTGTAGTCGGTACGCGGCAGCTGCCGCCAGCCGCTCGCGGTCCGCACCTCCAGAGCGGCGACCGGATTCCGGTGCCCGATCACCTGGATGCCGCACCAGTACTGGCTGGACCCGGTCTTGTACCGGACGGAGAGCGTGGCCGGTGCGCCGGCGGGGCTCAGCAGGCTCCAGGTGATCGGGAGCCGGCCGACCTTCAGATCGGCGAGCTTGGCGAACGCCTGCTGGCTGAGGTCGAGCTGCCCAGGGGCGCAGGGCAGCGGGCACTCGTTGACGATCCGCACCGTGATCGTGGCCCCGTTGGCGGCCCGGACCTGGACGTACGCGCCGCACGCCCGGGACGACTCGTAGTCGGTGTGGTTCATCGCCGCGATCATCATGTCGCCGGACGGGCCGAACAGGCAGGCACCGTTGCCGTCGGCGGCCTCGTACGCGGTCGCCACGCCCTGGTAGCCGACACCGGGGCGGATCCGCCCCGCGGCGGGAGCCGCGGCCGCGGACCGCGGGCTGCCCGGGGCCGAGGCGGAGGACCGGGCCGAGGCCGAAGCGGACGGGGTGGCGGAGGCGGAGACGGAAGCAGAGACCGACGGCTGCGCCGAGTCGGTCGGCGCGCCGGTCGCCGGCTCAGCGGAGCCGGAACTCGTCGGGTCGCCCGCCGGGGCCCCCGCCACGGCCGCGCCGGCCGGCCGGCCGGTGCCGCTCCCGGGGAACAGCGCGACGGCCAGGCAGGCCACCGCTGCCACTGCGGTCAACACCAGCGGAATGCCGACTGCTCGTCCGCGGTTTCGCGCGCGCCGCTCCCGCTGAGCGCCGTGCTTCGTTGTGCTCATGCTCGTCCGTCCGGTAGGTCAGGTCGCTGTTTCACCTCCCAGTGGTCGCCGGTGGAGAAAAGGTTGCCGCCCCTCGAAGAATTTTCTGAGACGGCCGCGGAGTTTACGTCGGAGCCGCCGGCGACGAGCGCAGCCGGCGCGAGACCGTGGCCCCCGTACGACGCTCGCTACCTCGACTCGATGGTCTGCGCGCACCAGATCGTCTTGCCGTTGGTGGTGTGCCGGGTGCCCCAGCCCTGGGTGAGCTGGGCGACGAGCATCAGGCCCCGGCCGCCCTCGTCGAAGGCGCGGGCCCGGCGCAGGTGCGGGGTGGTCTTGCTGGCGTCGGAGACCTCGCAGATCAGCGCGGTGTCACGGATCAGCCGCAGCCTGATCGGTGGCTCGCCATACTTGATCGCGTTGGTTACCAGCTCGCTGACGACCAACTCGGTGACGAACGCCTCCTCCTCCAGGCCCCAGGTGGCCAGTTGCTCGACGGCGAACTGCCGGGCGGGCGGCACCTGTGAGACGTCGGGCTCGACGTTCCAATCGGCGACGCGGTCGGCGGTCAGCGCGTGGGTTCGGGCGAGGAGCAGGGCCGCGTCGTCGGT
Source organism: Streptomyces sp. TLI_235 (assembly GCA_002300355.1). Classification (NCBI taxonomy): domain Bacteria; kingdom Bacillati; phylum Actinomycetota; class Actinomycetes; order Kitasatosporales; family Streptomycetaceae; genus Streptomyces; species Streptomyces sp. TLI_235. The sequence goes on along the minus strand of NSGV01000003.1, from coordinate 942,702 downwards.
GCGGTGGTCGGGGAGCAGGACAGTGATCGCCGTGTCGCAGAGGGCCTCCAGCGAGGTGGCCGGCTCAGGACCCGGAGCAGTTCGGCGATCCCCTGCTCGGCGTCGCGTTCGCGGCTCTCCACCAGTCCGTCGGTGTAGAGGGCGAGCAGGCTGCCCTCGGGCACCTCGACCTCGGTCGCTTCGAACGGCAGCCCACCGATGCCGAGCGGCGGTCCAGGCTGTACCGACAGCGAGGTCCTGCTGCCGTCCGCCGCGATGATCAGCGGCAGTGGATGGCCCGCGCTCGCCATGGCGCAGCGGCGGGAGACCGGGTCGTGGACGGCGTACAGGCAGGTGGCCCCGGACTCGCCGGTCGATTCGAAACGGCTTTCGGGATGGAGGTCGTCGGGAAGGCGGAGGACCAGGTCGTCCAGGTGGGTCAGCAGCTCGTCCGGCGGCAGGTCCACGTCGGCCAGGGTGCGGACCGCCGTGCGCAGCCGGCCCATGCTGGCCGAAGCGTGCAGGCCGTGACCGACGACATCGCCGACCACGAGGGCGACCCGGGCGCCTGACAGCGGGATGACGTCGAACCAGTCGCCGCCCATGCCCGCGCCGGCCCCGGCGGGCAGGTCGCCGGACGCCACCTCGATCGCCTCCTGGCGCGGCAGCCGCTGCGGCAGCAGGCTGCGTTGCAGGGTCAGCGCGGTCGTGTGCTCGCGCGTGTACCGGCGGGCGTTGTCGATGGCTACGGCGGCCTTGGCGGCCAGTTCCTCGGCCAGGATCAGGTGGTCGGCGGTGAAGGCCTCGGGCCGGTCGCGGCGGGCGAACGCGACGACGCCGAGCACGGCGCCGCGCGCCAGCAGCGGCACGGTGATCCGGCCGGTGAGCCCCTTCGCGGCGATGGACGGGTCGATCAGCGGGGTGTCGGGCGGCCAGTGGGCGGGGTCGGCGGCGAGACCTGGGCCGAAGGCCCATTCGCCGCCCTGGCTGGGTTCGGCGGCGAGCTGCACCGTGGACCTGCCGGTGGCCATGCAGCGGGCGACGATGGAGCCGGGGGCGTAGCCGACCGGCGTCGCCGGTCCGGGAGGCCGGTCCGGGTCCTCCTTCGCGCTGTGTTGGGCGGCGCGGCTGAGCGTGATGGTGCCGCCGGCGGTGACCGCAGCGTGGACGGGCGGTTCCTCTCCGCGCAGCACCTCGTCGAAGAGGTCGACGGTGGCGAGGTCGACGAAGCCCGGGACCGGGGTCGTCGCCAGCTCCCGGGCGGTGCTGATCACGTCGAGGGTCCGACCGATACCGCTGCTGGCCTCGTTGAGGATGAGCAGGCGCTGGCGGGCCCAGTACTCGGCGCTCATGTCGAATCCCCAGTTCGCGACCGCGCGCACCGTGCCCTCGGCGTCCCGGACGGGCCACATGCTGAGCGGGTGACGTTGATCGAGGGCTCGTCGGTGGGCAGGCCGAGGAGTTCGTGTAGGTCGCGAACCCGGAAGACCCGGCTGGGGTGCTCGTTGAAGGCGGTCACGATGCGCTGGTAGACCGTGGCGGTTTCCGCGGGGGCCGGTTCGTGGTCGGGCAGGGTGAGGCCGTCGATGACCTTGCCGGTGGTGACGATCTCTGCGAGGCGGGCCTCGGCCTGGGCCAGGGCGCCGGTGAGTTGCTCGATCTGTTCGTGCAGGTAGTCGGCGTGTGCGGCGGTCTCGTCGTGTTCGGCCTGCAGCAGCCGCAGGAGTTCGGTGACGTTCACGCGGCCAGCTCGACGTCGTCGCGCCAGGCGGGGCTGGGGGTGGTGAGGCGGCGGAGCATGCCGGCGGTGGAGGCCCAGTAGACGCGGGAGGCGGCGTTGTCGGGCCGGTGGTCGTAGTCACGGGCGAGGCGCCGGTGGAGCATGAGGGTGCCGTTGACCTGCTCGACCACCCACCGCTTCGGTTGCGGGACGAACCCCTTGCCCGCGTCGTCGGAGTTGCGCCGGACCACCTCGACGGTGATGTCCTTCACCGCCCCGTGGATGATCACGGCGTCCTTGAAGCCCTGGTCGACCAGGGCCTTCTCCAGGCGCATCCCGCACCGTTCGGCCGCCTGGTCCAGCAGTGCGATGCCGGCCTCGTTGTCGTGGGCGCTCGCGGCGAGGACCACCACGCCGATGATCAGGCCCAGCACGTCGACGGCGAGTCCCCGCTTCCTGCCGGGCGTCTTCTTGTTCGCGTCCAGTCCCGTGGTCTCCTTCGGCACCCCGGCCGCCACGCGGACGGACTGGGTGTCGATGATCACCAGGGACGGGTCCTCTAATCGTCGGGCCCGCTCCCGCACCTGGCAGCGCAGGATTTCCTGGATCCGCTGGTCAAGGCCGTCCTGGCGCCACAGGGTGAAGTAGTAGAACACCGCCGACCAGGCCGGTAAGTCGTGCGGCAGGAGCCTCCACTGACAGCCCGTCCGGTTCTGGTACAGCAGCGCGTTCACGACCTCGCGCAGGTCGCAGGAGCCCGGGTCCCCGGTCGCCGACCGCGACACCCGCTCCTGCTTCCAGGTGGTGACCAGCGGCTCGATCAAGGCCCACTGCCCGTCGGACAAGTCCGTTGAGTACGGCATCCGTTCCATGCCCCGACCCCATCATGCACACGACACGCGAGTCAGCCCGAATGCCTCCGTACCCACGAACGGGCGACACCAGATCATCTAGAAACGGACTTAACGTCCTCTAACTGGGCGTTTCGTCCCTGACTTTGGACGTCAGGTTCCGCGCCAGGTTGGGGTGGATTCGCCGGTGAGGCGGCGGGTCATGAGGCCGATCATGGCGACGTGGACCATGGCTTCCGAGCGGGCCGGGAGTGCCTCGTAGTCGCGGGCCAGGCGCCGGGGGTTCATGAGCCAGCCGAAGGTGCGCTCGACGATCCATCTGCGGGGCTGGACGACGAATCCCCTGGTGGTGGGGTCGCGTCGGACGATCTCGAGGTCGATGCCGAGAGTGGCGGCGTGTTCGACGACGGCGTTCTTGTAGCCCATGTCGGCCCAGGCCTTGCGGACGGTGGGGTGCTCGGCCGCGACGGCGGTCAGCAGCTGTCGGCCGGCGGTGCCGTCCTGGACGCTCGCGGCGGTGACCAGCACCACGAGCAGCAGGCCGATCGTGTCGGTGACGATGTTGCGTTTCCTACCGACGATCCGCTTCCCGACATCGGCGCCCTGGCCAGCGACAGGGACGTTCGTGGAGGTCTTGATGCTCTGCGAGTCGATGATGCACGCAGTGGGTTCCGGATCGCGGCCCTCGGCGGTGCGGACCAGCCGCCGGAGAAGGCCATTGAGCTGCTCGAACACTCCTTCCTTCTGCCAGCGGGCGAAGTAGGCGTAGACCGTCTCCCAGGGCGGGTAGTCGTGGGGGAGGTAGCGCCAGGGGATGCCGGTGCGGTCGACGTAGAGGATCGCATCGAGGAGGTCGCGCAGCTCGTGCCCGGGAGGCCGACCGAACGCCAGGGCGCGTCCGGTGCGGGCTCGGCGCCAGGCGGTGAGGGTGGGTTCGACCAGGGCCCAGCGGGCGTCGGACAGGTCGCTCGGATACGGTCGACGATCCGTCATGATGACGGCATGCTGCGGAATCTCGCTTCCGCCCAGAGGCAGCGGAACTCAGGGGACAACTGTGGTCCAGCCAGGCTTCCTGGGATGAGACAGGACGATGTACACAGTTCCGGCGGACATTCGTGTAACGGCGGCACTCCTGTCACCAGAGCCCCAAGCGTCACCGAAAGCGAGCAGTCTGGGCGCCTCGAAAACCGGCATAAACCGGCCCACGTAAGGGCAAAACGCCCAGTAACTGATCGTTTCAGAATGAGGTCCGGAGTCGTCGCAGGCAGATGATGCCGCAAGCGAGTTGGAGCAGGCCCAGGTGGAGGTCGGCGCGTATCTCGTAGCGGATGCGGAGTCGCTTGAACTGGTGGAGCCAGGCGAAGGTCCGTTCGACGACCCAGCGGGTCTTGCCCAGGCCGGAGCCGTGGGCGACGCCGCGGCGGGCGACGAGCGGCTTGATTCCGCGCTTCCAGAGCAGGCGGCGGTACTTGTCGTAGTCGTAGCCGCGGTCTGCGAACAGCCTGCGTGGCCGCTGGCGGGGACGACCACGCAGGCCCCGGACCGGTGGAATCGCGTCCAGCAGCGGCAGGAGCTGGGTGACGTCGTGGCGATTCCCGCCGGTCAGTGTGACGGCCAGTGGCGTGCCGTGTCGGTCGACGATCACATGGTGCTTGGAGCCTGGACGTGCGCGGTCGACGGGCGAGGGGCCAACATGATCCCCCCTTTCAGCGCCCTGACGTGAGAGCCGTCGACCGCGCAATCATCCATGTCCAGGCCACCGTTGACTCTCAGCTCGGTGAGCAGTACCTCATGCAGGCGGAGCCAGACTCCGGCCTCGGTCCTGAGGTTCCCCTCGTAGCGTAGAGGCCGTGGCTGGAGGGGAAGTTGGGAGTCATGGCGGAGAAGAGGCGGAAGTTCGACGCGGAGTTCCGTGAGGGGGCTGTCCGGATCGTGTCCGAGACCGGCAGGCCGGCCGCGGAGGTCGCGAGGGAGCTGGGAATCAACGAGACCACGCTCGCCACCTGGGTGTCGCGGGCGCGAAAGGCCGGCGGGGACGGAACGCTGGGTGCCTCCGACCGGGAGGAGCTGGCCCGGCTGCGGCGTCGCGAGGCTGAACAGGCCAAGCGAATCCGGGAGTTGGAGATGGAGCGTGATGTCCTCAAGCGATGCATGGTCCTGTGGGTGAAGTAGCTGAGGCGGACCCGGCGGTACTCGCCGGGGTGATCAGCGACCAGAGGACCGAGCACGGCATCCCGCACTCCGTCTCCTGCCGCGCGCTCGGCGTGTCCGAGGCGTGGTTCTACAAATGGCGCCGCAGACCTTGCCGGCCCACGGACCGCGAGGTCAGGCGGGCGAAGCTGGCCGAGCGGATCACGTACTTCTTCCGCCGGTCGGGCGGCACCTACGGCTCTCCGAGGATCACGCTGGACCTGTGGGCCGAGGGCTGGAAGGTCTCGGTGAACACGGTCGCCGAGGTCATGGCAGAGCTCGGTCTGCAGGGCCGCAAGCCGCCCCGGCGCCGGTCGCTGACCCGTCAGGGCAGGCGCAAGGCCGCCCGCGACCTGGTCGGCCGGCACTTCGACGCCGTCGCGCCGAACCTGCTGTGGTGCGGCGACATGACCGAGATCGACACCGAGGAGGGGAAGTTGTACCTGGCCACGGTCATCGACCTGTTCTCTCGCCGCCTTCTCGGCTACGCGATGGGCGCTCGCCACGACGCGAGCCTGGTCGCGGCATCACTCAAGATGGCCGCCACCACCCGGGGCGGCGCGGTGGACGGAGTGATCTTCCACAGCGACCGCGGGAGCGAGGGCGGATTCAACTGATCGTCGCAACACCTCGATTGAGGTGGTGTTGCATGGGGCGGGTGGGATCGGCGCTGGACAACGCCGCAGCCGAGAGCTTCAACTCGCTGATCAAGGTCGAGTACATCCACCGGCACACCTTCGCCACCCGAGCCGAGGCCCGAATCAAGATCGCCACCTGGATCAGCGACTTCTACAACACGCGTCGCAGACACAGCGCCGCTGGCGGACTGCCGCCTATGGAGTTCGAACGAATCATCAGCGAAGCACGCGCCAGCCGCCATCAGGAGGACCTGGCCGCATAAGGAAGGTCTCTACGCTCCCAGGGGATTGACAGTCCAGTCCCGCAGACGCCGCCAGGCCGTCACCCCCGAACAGCCCACGACCTGGGCAGGCACGTCTCGTGTCGGCGGCGGCTGAACCGTGACCCAGTTTGGGCGGTTGAGTTCTGACCCTCGCGTCGTCGGTGCTCGTGCTCAGTCGTTGTCGGTGGTGGGGACGCGACCGAGTTCGCGGCCCCGCATGCGGTAGGACTCGCCCTTGAGGGACACCAACGGAACGCAAAGCTGTATCTGACGGTCACCCTGGACTCCGGCGGGCCGGTGGAAGGTCTGTATCTGCACCCTGACCACCGCCGACGCCTGCGTCGGCCCATTGTGGAGGGAGTCCCCGATGTGCAGTGATCGTCACCGCCCTGTCCAGCGGGCTATGCCGTCGAAGAGCCCTGCGAGGGGGCGTTTCCCCTCAACTGCGGGGCGTGCGCCGTCGGCCGATGGGGCGCATTGGGAGCATGCGGCGGGAAACTGTCGACACGCGGGGACGGCCGTCCTACCGTCCGCGGTAGGAGGCTGGTGCGATGAGCGAGTTGACGAGGCTGAAGGTCCTGGAAGCGTCGGGGCTGATGCACCCGCAGGCGCACACGGTCAGCGCGCCGCTGTTCCGCAGTGGCGGGTTCTTCCTCGCCCAGGACAAGGTCCAGGTCAAGTACGAGATGCTGCGCGCGCATGCGGTCGAGGACTGGAGCGCGAGTGCTGCCGCGGCGGCCCACGGCTACTCGCGGTCCGGGTTCTACCTGGTCAAGACGGCGTTCGAGGAGACGGGCATGACCGGTCTGATGGACGGGAGGCCCGGACGGCGCGGCCCGCTGAAGGTCACCGAGGACATCGCCGAGTTCCTGCGCGCCGCGGCGCCGGAGGCCTCCGGCGCGGTGCTGGCCGGCGAGGTGGAACGGCGGTTCGGGGTGCTGCTGCACCGCCGCACAGTGGAACGGATCCGGCGGCGATGAGCCCCTCCTGGCCCGCGCAGTGCGGTTGGTTCCTCCTGCCCGGCGAGCCTGCGCAGGCCGAGTACGAGCTGCTGCGGGCGCACGTGATCGAGCACGGGCGGCCGCCGTCCTCGCTGGCTGCAACCCGCTTCGCACGCCGCGGGCTGGCCGGCCTGATTGTCTGGCCTCACGGAGAGTGTGCGTTGCAGGCCGAGCTGGTGGGCGCCCGGCGGCCCGCGTGGAGTCCGCACCACGATCCGCGCCTGGATACTCTCGCCGCGGTCGTCGCGGTGCTGCTGGAGGCGGCCGGTCGACTCGATGCCGGCCGGAGCGACGGGTCGGGGCGGTGGGCGCGGTGAGGGCGGCGCTCTACGCGCGGGTGTCCACCGAGGGCCAGCAGGCCCGCGGCACAATCGGCTCCCAACTGGCCGTGCTGCGAGAGCGGGTCGCGGCTGAGGGCGACGACCTGGTCGCGGAGTTCACCGACGACGGCTGCTCGGGCGCCCGACTGGACCGACCCGGTCTGGATGCACTACGGGACGCCGCCGAGGCGGGCCTGTTCGCCCGGGTGTGGTGCCTGTCCCCGGACCGGCTGGCCCGCGTCTACGCCTACCAGGTCGTCGTCCTGGACGAACTGGCCCGCCTGCGGGTGAAGGTGTGCTTCACCGATGCGCCGCCGATCACAGACGATCCGCAGGCCACCTTGTTGACCCAGATCCAGGGAGTGATCGCCGAGTACGAGCGGGCGAAGATCGCCGAGCGGTACCGGCGCGGCAAGCTCTTCCGCTCCCGGGCCGGTGAGGTGTTGTCCTGGCGGGCGCCCTACGGCTACCGGCGGATCCCGCGCGACCACGAGCTGCCCGCGCACCTGGAGGTCTTCGAGCCGGAGGCGGCGGTGGTGCGACGGATCTTCCGCGACTACACCGAGCGGGGCCTGTCGATGCGGCAGATCGCCCGCGGCCTGGCCGCGGACCAGGTCCCCACCCCCAGGAGCGGCAACGGCACCTGGGGCACATCCACCCTGGGCCGCCTCCTGCACAACGAGGCCTACATCGGCCGGGTCTACTTCAACCGCACCGAGGCGGTCCCCAACCCCAAGCCAGGACACCGCCACCGGCAGATCCCCCGGCCCCGCGAGGAGTGGATCGCCATCGCGGTGCCCGCCATCGTCTCCGAGGAGACCTTCGCCGCTGTCAGCCGGGTCACCTACGACAACAGCCAGTGGAGCCCCCGCCGCACCGAGCCCGGCCAGTGGCTGCTGCGCGGCCTGGTGAAGTGCGGCTCCTGCCACGTGGGCACCAACTGCCACAAGATGCGCGGGCGCAACGGCACCTGGCACCGCTACTACCACTGCCGCAACCACGACCCGATCCGCGCCGGCGGCAGCGACCGCCGCTGCCCCGAACGCAACATCCGAGCCGACGCACTGGACGCCTTCGTCTTCAGCGAGGTCCGCCAGGCCCTCCTGCGTCCCGACGTCCTCCTGGCCGGCGAGCAGGCCACCGCGGAGCGGGCCGGCAACGCCGAGCTGCTGGACCGCGAACTGGCAGGTCTCGACCGCAAGCTCACCGCCGCCCAGGCCGAGCGCGGCCGACTGGCCGACCTCTACCAGGCCGCACTGATCGACCTGCCCGAGCTGCAGCGTCGCGCCACCGGCCTCGAACACCGCCGCAGCGACCTGGCCCGGCGCCGGGGGGAACTCACCGCACGCCGCCACGAACTCGCGCAGGCCGGCCAACTGCAACACAGATTGGACGACTTCGCGCAACGTGTACTCGCAGGCCTCGACGCCCTCGACTTCGAGCAGCAGCAGGCCCTACTCCGCCTGGCCGTCGAAGAGATCGAGGTGAGCGGCTGGCAAGTGAAGATCCGCCTACGGATCCCGCTCGACGAACCACCGGCCGAGCCCACGCGACCCGAGACCAGCCCCCTCCGTCCCACACCGTCCAGCGAAGACCGTCTGCGTTCCGTTGGTGGAGTGGACCTCGGCGTGGTGGACGAGCCGGTCGATCATGGCGGCGGCGACGGTCTCGTCGCCGAAGGTCTCTCCCCACCGTCCGAAGGGCTTGTTCGAGGTGACGATCACGCTGGCCCTCTCGTAGCGGTTCGAGACGAGCTGGAAGAACAGGTTCGCCGCCTCAGACTCGAACGGGATGTAGCCGACCTCATCGATCACGATCAGCGGGTAGCGGCCGAGCTTGACCAGCTCCTCCTGGAGCCGGCCGGCCTGGTGGGCTGCGGCGAGGCGGTCGACCCACTGGGCGGCGGTGGCGAACGCGACCCGGTGGCCGGCCTGGCAGGCCCTCACCGCGAGGCCGGTGGCCAGGTGCGTCTTGCCGGTGCCTGGCGGCCCCAGAAAAACGGCGTTCTCCCTGGCCGCTATGAAGTCCAATGTTCCCAGGTGACCGAGCTGTTGGCGCGTCAGACCCCGCAGATGGGCGACATCGAGTTCCTCGATGGTCTTGACCGCGGGGAAGCGGGCGGCGCGGATGCGGCCCTCGCCGCCGTGGCTGTCACGGGCGGAGACCTCGCGCTGCAGGCAGGCGACCAGGTACTCGGTGTGGGTCCAGGACTCGGTGCGGGCGCGCTCCGCCAGGCGCTCGGCGGCGTCCAGCAGCGCGGGAGCCTTCATCGCGCGGGCGAGGAACGCCAGGTCGGCGGCGGTCTGCCGGCCGGTGTGGGACGTCTGTCCGTCCGGCTTCGTCGTGCCGGCCGTAGTGTTCGAAGCAGTGCGGGCCATCAGGTGTCCTCCTTGCCGGCGCCGCCTTCGATGAGGGTGAACATGCGGTCATAGGAGCCCAGTTCGCGCTGTTCGACCTCGATGCCGAGACTGTCCGGGGCCAGGAGCGCGGCGCGGGCGGCATGCGCGCGGGCGGCCTGCTGGTGGATGACCTCGCCGCGCATGACGTTGGCCGCGGCGGCGTGCTCGGGATCGGTCAGGGTCTGGTGTCTGGCCCAGCAACGGCTGTGGCGGGCCACGATGTCGTTGCCGGCGGTGACGGTGATCTCCTCGGTGTCGGCACGGACCATAACGCGGTGGCCGATGGCACGGGGATGGACCGAGTAGTCGTTGGTGTCGACGCGGATGTAGTGGTCGCGGCCGATGCGGGTGTGGAAACGCCACCAGTGCGGCGGTGAGACGGGCGGGACCTGCAGCATCGCGGCGCGGTCGGCCTCCCAGCGGTCCACCGGGCGGGCGCCGATCGAGCGGTGCTGCCGGCGGTTGGCGATCTGCAGCCAGGCCGTCAGCTGGGTGTTGAAGTCGTCGGGGCCCGTGAAGACACGGCCGGGCAGGAAACTCGTCTCCAGGTAGCCGTTGGCCCGCTCGACCAGGCCCTTCGCCTCCGGATCTCGGGGCCGACAGAGGTGGACCTTGACCGCGAGCAGGCCGGCGAACGCGGCGAACTCACTGGTCAGACGACCTTTGCCGACTCCGGCCTCGTTGTCCCAGACCAGTGTCTTCGGGACCGCTCCCCAGCCGTCGGCGAGCAGGCGCCAGTGGCCGTCGATCAGGTCGCCACTCTGCCGGGAGGGCAGCATCCGGGCGGTGATCACCCGCGAATACCCGGACACGATGACCAGCACCGGGGGCCGTCCGCACTGGCCGTAGCCGAGCGGGATGTCCACGGCGGGAAACCACAGGTCGCACTGCGCGAGCCCGCCGGGCTCATAGAGCGTCCGCGAGACGGGGTCCACCGGGAGATAGGCCGGCCGCAGCTCGCGCACGCGTTCCTTGAGGATCGTCATCCCGCGCTCCCACCCGATCCGCTCGGCGATGACGGTCGCGGGCATCGTCGGGGTCTGCTTCAGCAGCTCGCGGATGGCCGGCTCGACCGCGTCCACCGCCGATCCCTTCAGCGGGCGCTGGTAGACCGGCGGCCGGTCGGTGGCCAGGGCCCGCTTCACCGTGTTCTTCGAGATGCCCAGGTGCCGGGCGATCGCCCGGATCGGCAGGTGCTCGGCCCGGTGCAGCCGACGGATCTCAGCCCAGTCCTCCACGGAAATCACCCTCTCCTCCTGACCCTCAATGAAGATCAGGATGATCAGACGATCGCGAGGTGGGTCACCGTTGATCCGCCGTTCAGCGGTCAGTTTTCACCCGTCGCCGAGATCTCGCCAGGCAACTCCCTTTCGCAACACGTAGATGATGCCGGCCAGTGCCACGCGGTCCGATACCGGCAGCCGCCCGGGGTGCCGATGGCGCCGGGCAGGCCGCGTGGGAAGAAGCGGAGCTATGCGTACCCACAGGTCATCAGGAACGAGATCAGCGGACATGGGCGCAGAGTCTGCCGAGACCCGCCGGCAGATGCCAATGGAGCTGCCATGGTCGACGTCTCGAACGATCGGGAATCCGTCCGAATCAGCGCCAGCCACCGTGCCGTGGTTCCGAGTACTCGCCGAACAGCGGGTCGTAGACGTCCCCGTCGTCGGTGACCACCACGTAGTGAGGTTCGGTCCTTGACGCGGCCTCCTCAAGGCGGATGACAAGGTCGGGGACAGGAAGGACACGCAGTGACAGACCCGCAGCCACCCGAGCGCGCTCTTCGGCGATCTCCGGATTGTCCCTGGCCAGATACCTCTCAAGATGCTGGGCGGAAGCCAGCATGACCTCCAGGTCGCCACTGCCGGAGAAGCTCAGGCAGTCCCGCCACTGCAACCCGATGATGATCTCCAGCGCGTCCGCCAGATCGTCGGCGATCAGCCCTCCCTCCCCTTCGGAGCTCGCGAACACCACCGGTCGGCGGCCGCCTTCCTCGGTGCACAGGAAGTACGCCCCGCCTGTGAAATCCCCTGCGATCGGCTCCAACGGCGCGCCCGAGGCAAGCTTCAGGCCGGCACCGCACTCCTTACGCTCGATGTCGAACTCGAAGGACGCCCGCAGCAGCCCGCGGATGTCCGGCGTGCCCTGGATTAGGTCGAGCAGATGATCGCTTGAGGCCATGACATGGACGATAGCCAGGGCCGCTGACGTGAACCGTGCAGGGACTGGGACCGCCACGATGACCGCCGCGGACACCCACTCAGCGACCGCCGTAGCAGTTCATTCTGAAACGATCAGTAACTGGGCGTTTTGCCCTTACGTGGGCCGGCTTATGCCGGTTTTCGAGGCGCCCAGACTGCTCGCTTTCGGTGACGCTTGGGGCTCTGGTGACAGGAGTGCCGCCGTTACACGAATGTCCGCCGGAACTGTGTACATCGTCCTGTCTCATCCCAGGAAGCCTGGCTGGACCACAGTTGTCCCCTGAGTTCCGCTGCCTCTGGGCGGAAGCGAGATTCCGCAGCATGCCGTCATCATGACGGATCGTCGACCGTATCCGAGCGACCTGTCCGACGCCCGCTGGGCCCTGGTCAAACCCACCCTCACCGCCTGGCGCCGAGCCCGCACCGGACGCGCCCTGGCGTTCGGTCGGCCTCCCGGGCACGAGCTGCGCGACCTCCTCGATGCGATCCTCTACGTCGACCGCACCGGCATCCCCTGGCGCTACCTCCCCCACGACTACCCGCCCTGGGAGACGGTCTACGCCTACTTCGCCCGCTGGCAGAAGGAAGGAGTGTTCGAGCAGCTCAATGGCCTTCTCCGGCGGCTGGTCCGCACCGCCGAGGGCCGCGATCCGGAACCCACTGCGTGCATCATCGACTCGCAGAGCATCAAGACCTCCACGAACGTCCCTGTCGCTGGCCAGGGCGCCGATGTCGGGAAGCGGATCGTCGGTAGGAAACGCAACATCGTCACCGACACGATCGGCCTGCTGCTCGTGGTGCTGGTCACCGCCGCGAGCGTCCAGGACGGCACCGCCGGCCGACAGCTGCTGACCGCCGTCGCGGCCGAGCACCCCACCGTCCGCAAGGCCTGGGCCGACATGGGCTACAAGAACGCCGTCGTCGAACACGCCGCCACTCTCGGCATCGACCTCGAGATCGTCCGACGCGACCCCACCACCAGGGGATTCGTCGTCCAGCCCCGCAGATGGATCGTCGAGCGCACCTTCGGCTGGCTCATGAACCCCCGGCGCCTGGCCCGCGACTACGAGGCACTCCCGGCCCGCTCGGAAGCCATGGTCCACGTCGCCATGATCGGCCTCATGACCCGCCGCCTCACCGGCGAATCCACCCCAACCTGGCGCGGAACCTGACGTCCAAAGTCAGGGACGAAACGCCCAGTAAGAGGGCGGCCATCCAACGGCAGCCCGGATCAAGCAACTGGCAGCTCAAACGCCTCCCCTGTCCGCTGGCACAACGCCCGCGCCGAGCCGACGACCCGCTTTGCACCCGAGTCACCCACCCGGCAGTGGACCGAATACCCGGCCAAGGCTGCGTGACAAGCCACTAGCCTCCGTGTTTCGCTTCGCGTCGGCTGATCTGGGGTGATCTCCAGGTTGAAGGTCGTGGGGTTGCCGTCGGACGGTGGGCATGCCGAGGGCCCGGCGCGATGGCCGGGTGCTCCTGGTTCCTCGTGTCGTGGTGGTCAGGGGCGGCTTGGTCTGTCAGGTGGCCGGTCGGGGTAGTGCCACCAGGCGGTTGAACGCCGCGGTCAGTTCGTGGCGCCAGGGCCAGGTGGCGGCGATCCGCAGGTGTAGGCGGCGCGCTCCGCGCGTGATCCGGGCGGCAGCGTGCAGGAGGCGGTAGCGGAGCTTTTTGGGCTCGGCGGTGGCCAACTCGCCGTCCAGCAGCAGGGTCCGCGCCCAGGCGAGCAGGTCGATGGCGGTCAGGGACAGCTCCAGCCAGGCCGCATTGATGGCGAAGTGGCGGGAGGGGAAGCGCCCGAAGCCGGTGGTCTTGCCGCAGCGGATGTGGTCCTCGACTCGGGCGTGAGCGCGGTGGCGGACCTCCAGGTACTGGATCGAGCCGCCGCCGGCGACGGGCGTGTCGGTGAGGAAGACCTGGTGGCGCATGCCTTCGTCCTGGTCGAAGAGGGACAGTTGGGCGCCGGGGTGGGGACGCTCGCGGCGGACGATGATGCGGGTGCCGTCCGGGTATCCGGTGAGGTCGACCAGGCCGGTCAGCTCGGTGACTTCGGCACCGGCGCGAAGGGTGCCGTCCTGTTCCAGAGCCGGGTGCCAGACCTGGTCGGGTAGGACCCGGATGGCCTTGCGGACCTGTTCGGTGACGGCGTGTCCGACGGAGAAGGTGGTCTGGATGCCTCGCTGCCTGAGGGCGCGTAGGTGGGCGAGGAAGGCTTTGGCGCTGCCCGCGCTGTCGGCGCGGATGAGGACCGGGGTGCCGTGGCGGTGGGCGTCGGGGATCTGCGCGAGGGCCGCGTCGACGACCGTGATGTGGTCGGCCGCGGTGTTCGCTCCGGCGTTGCCGGGTCGCAGGATGCCGGCCAGGGCCTCGCCGGTGTTGTCCAGGAAGCAGAGCATCGGGTGGTAGCCGAAGCCGCGTTTGTAGGTGGCGGCCGCTTCTTCCTTCTCGGAGTGGCAGGTGACCAGGGTGGCGTCGATGTCCAGGACCAGGTCGGGCAGTTGACGTCCTCCGGCGCGGGCCGGCGGTATCCCGTCCGTGGTCTCGGCGGTCTGCAGCCAGGCGACCTCGCGGGCAGCGGCCCGGGCTGCCCGCAGCGCGTTCAGGTTGTTGGTGTCGATGCCCGCGAGCAGGCGCCAGGCGGTCGGGGTGGAGGCGACCGGGCCGAACACGTCGCGCTGGTCGCGCAGCACGGCCAGGTCTCGGATCGCCTCGCCTCCGTCGGCGAGCATCACCGCCAGGTCCACCGCGACGCGGCCGGGATCGTGCCCGGTCCCGCGCGGCCGCAGTCGGCGCAGGGCGTCGCTGAAGGCGCTGGTCAGCGTGGTGGCGTCGGCCAGATCCGCGAGCAGACGCGAGCCGGCGTGGCTGACCACCCCGTGCCCGTCGGCGCTGACGACGAGCTTGGGTCGGGACCGGGTAGGGTGCACGCAGAAAGTGCCTTCCTGCTGGTACGACTGGGACCTTAGACAAGCCTCATCGTTGCAGCTCAGAAGGCACTTTCGCTTTTCCGATCATGATCCGGACGCGCCCCCAGATGAAACGCGCAGGCTAGCTAGTGTCCTGCGCCTGAAATTTCAGCCATAAGTATGTAGGCTGTTTTTCGTGTCGCAGCGAGGTCCGAAGGCCGTAGAGATCGTGCTCTCCGCAAAGGAGCGCGCCGAGTTGTCGCGTTGGTCGATTGGCGGGGAGGGGGCCCGGTTGGCCGAGCGCGCCCGGATCGTCCTGGCTTGTGCGGACGGGGCGCCAAGTGCCCGGGTGGCGGCGGCCCTGGGTGCGAACGTGGCGACGGTGCGCAAGTGGCGCTCGCGGTTCGCCGCCGACCGGTTGGCGGGCCTGGCCGATGAGCCCCGGCCGGGCCGGCGCAAGCCGGATCTGGTGCTCACCGAGGACGAACGCACCCAGTTGACGCGATGGGCCCGGCGGGCGAAGACCGCACAGTACCTCGCACTGCGCGCGAAAATCGTGCTGGCCTGCGCCGAAGGCGGCACGAACAAGCAGGTCGCCGCCGAACTCGGCATCGGGCCGGGCACGGTCAACCGCTGGCGGGCCCGGTTCGTCACCGACCGCCTGGACGGTCTGCAGGACGAGCCCCGGCCCGGCCGGCCGCCGTCGATCCTCCTCGACCAGGTCGAGGACGTCGTCGTCGCGACGCTGGAATCCACGCCGGGCCACGACACCCACTGGTCGCGGGCCTCCATGGCGAAGCGCACCGGGCTGTCGAAATCCACGGTCGGGCGGATCTGGAAGAGGTTCGACCTCAAGCCGCACTTGCAGGACGCCTTCAAGCTGTCCACCGACCCGCTGTTCGTGGAGAAGGTCGTCGACGTGGTCGGGCTCTACCACAACCCGCCCGAGCGGGCGGTGGTGCTCTGCGTGGACGAGAAGTCCCAGATCCAGGCCCTGGACCGCTCCCAGCCGGTCCTGCCGATGATGCCGGGCATGCCCGAACGCCGCACGCACGACTACCTGCGGCACGGCATCACCAGCCTGTTCGCCGCGTTCAACATCGCCGACGGCACCATCATCGGTGAACTCCACCGCCGCCACCGCGCCGTGGAGTTCAAGAAGTTCCTCGTCTCGATAGACAAGGCCGTCCCGCGGGAGCTCGACGTCCACCTGGTGTGCGACAACTGTGAGGATCATGGAGTGCCGCAGGGGGCCGGAGCCTGACCCGTGTGACAACTGGCGTCTGCTGCCTTGGTGTAGATCTGTCGGCTTCCGGCCCCCTGCGGCACTTGCCGGAGCCAGCCCGGTGGACGTGTCCCGATAGGGGCTTTGCTGCATACAAAGCACCGTCACAGTTCTGACCGCCCACCGGACCGGCTCGGCCACCAGCCCCAGTCCGAGGAGCCTTGTGACCGTCACCAGCATGCCCCAGCCAATCCTGCCCACGCGGCAGTCCTCCGTCGTGGAGGAGGTGGTTCTCGGGGTCGACACCCACAAGGACGTGCACGTCGCCGCGGTGATCACCTCATTGGGAGCGTCACTCGCGCACCAAGAGTTCCCGACCACGGCTCTGGGATACCGTCAACTGGTCATCTGGGCAAGGTCCTTCGGCACACTCCGCCGTGCCGGAGTCGAGTGCACCGGGTCCTACGGAGCCGCACTGGCCCGCGTCCTGCGCCGCGAGGGCATCGACGTCGTCGAGGTCAACCAGCCCGACCGCGCCACCCGGCGCAAGCGCGGCAAGACCGATGCGATCGATGCGGACGCGGCAGCCCGCGCGGTCCTGTCCGGACGCGCTACGACCACGCCGAAGACCGCGGACGGTCCCGCTGCGGACATGCGCGTCCTGCGGTTGGCGAAGGAGTCGGCCGTCAAGGCCCGTACTCAGGCGATGAACCAGCTCAAGGCCGTCCTCCTGGCCGTCGATCCCGACCTGCGCGAGTCGCTCGCAGGCCTGACCAACCGGGCCCTGATCGCCACGTGCGCAGAGTTGGCCGGGGACCTGGGCGAAGCCGTCTTCACGTTGCGCCTGCTCGCCTGCCGGGTTCAGAACCTGTCGGAGGAGGTCAAGGAGCTGACCCGCCGCACCACCAAGGCCGTGCGGGCCTGTCGGCCGCAACTGCTGGAGCTCGTGGGTGTCGGGCCCGACAGCGCCGCCGTCTTGCTCATCGCCGCTGGCGACAATCCCGAAAGGCTCACCGACGAGGCGTCCTTCGCGGCCCTGTGCGGGGTCAGCCCGGTCGAGCAGTCCTCCGGCAAGACCCAGCGCCGGCGCCTGAACCGCGGCGGAAACCGGCAGGCCAACGCTGCCCTCTACCGCATCGTGATGACCCGCATACGCTGGGACGAACGCACCCAGGCCTACCTGCACCGCCGCACCGCCCAAGGCCTCTCGAAGCGAGAGATCATCCGTTGTCTCAAGCGCTACGTCGCCCGCGAGCTCTACCGGCACATCCAGGCAACGAGCGGGATCGTCACGACTTCCTCTGCGGCTTGACGAAACATAGGGGCATCTACGCCACCCACAACACCGCCGAGATCAAGACCTGGCTCGCGAAGCACCCCCGCTTCCACGTGCACTTCACCCCGACCGGCTCCTCCTGGCTCAACCAGGTCGAGCGCTGGTTCGGCCTGCTCACCGACAAACTCATCCGCCGCGGCGTCCACACCTCCGTCAAAGCCCTCGAGAACGACATCAAGGCCTGGATCGCCACCTGGAACCAGAACCCCAGACCCTTCACCTGGACCAAGACCGCCGACGAGATCCTCAAATCCCTCGCCGACTACCTCACCAAGATCAAGCCAGCCGACACGAAAACAAGCGACTAAATAAACGCCGCAACTTGCGGCGCAGGACACTAGTGTCCTGCGCCGGAGATCCGTCGGCAGAATCGGGCGAGGGAGTCGAGGATCTCGTCGGCGGTCTTGGTCCAGGTGAACGGTGTGGGGTCCTCGTTCCAGTTCTTGATCCAGTTGCGGATGTCGCGTTCGAGGGCCTGGACGTTCTTGTGGGATCCGCGGCGGATCATCTGGTCGGTGAGGAAGCCGAACCAGCGCTCGACCTGGTTGATCCACGATGACCCGGTCGGGGTGAAGTGCATGTGGAATCTGGGGTGTTGGGACAGCCAGGCTCGGATCGCCGGGGTCTTGTGGGTTCCGTAGATGCCCCTATGTTTCGTCAAGCCGCAGAGGAAGTCGTGACGATCCCGCTCGTTGCCTGGATGTGCCGGTAGAGCTCGCGGGCGACGTAGCGCTTGAGACAACGGATGATCTCTCGCTTCGAGAGGCCTTGGGCGGTGCGGCGGTGCAGGTAGGCCTGGGTGCGTTCGTCCCAGCGTATGCGGGTCATCACGATGCGGTAGAGGGCAGCGTTGGCCTGCCGGTTTCCGCCGCGGTTCAGGCGCCGGCGCTGGGTCTTGCCGGAGGACTGCTCGACCGGGCTGACCCCGCACAGGGCCGCGAAGGACGCCTCGTCGGTGAGCCTTTCGGGATTGTCGCCAGCGGCGATGAGCAAGACGGCGGCGCTGTCGGGCCCGACACCCACGAGCTCCAGCAGTTGCGGCCGACAGGCCCGCACGGCCTTGGTGGTGCGGCGGGTCAGCTCCTTGACCTCCTCCGACAGGTTCTGAACCCGGCAGGCGAGCAGGCGCAACGTGAAGACGGCTTCGCCCAGGTCCCCGGCCAACTCTGCGCACGTGGCGATCAGGGCCCGGTTGGTCAGGCCTGCGAGCGACTCGCGCAGGTCGGGATCGACGGCCAGGAGGACGGCCTTGAGCTGGTTCATCGCCTGAGTACGGGCCTTGACGGCCGACTCCTTCGCCAACCGCAGGACGCGCATGTCCGCAGCGGGACCGTCCGCGGTCTTCGGCGTGGTCGTAGCGCGTCCGGACAGGACCGCGCGGGCTGCCGCGTCCGCATCGATCGCATCGGTCTTGCCGCGCTTGCGCCGGGTGGCGCGGTCGGGCTGGTTGACCTCGACGACGTCGATGCCCTCGCGGCGCAGGACGCGGGCCAGTGCGGCTCCGTAGGACCCGGTGCACTCGACTCCGGCACGGCGGAGTGTGCCGAAGGACCTTGCCCAGATGACCAGTTGACGGTATCCCAGAGCCGTGGTCGGGAACTCTTGGTGCGCGAGTGACGCTCCCAATGAGGTGATCACCGCGGCGACGTGCACGTCCTTGTGGGTGTCGACCCCGAGAACCACCTCCTCCACGACGGAGGACTGCCGCGTGGGCAGGATTGGCTGGGGCATGCTGGTGACGGTCACAAGGCTCCTCGGACTGGGGCTGGTGGCCGAGCCGGTCCGGTGGGCGGTCAGAACTGTGACGGTGCTTTGTATGCAGCAAAGCCCCTATCGGGACACGTCCACCGGGCTGGCTCCGGCAAGTGCCGCAGGGGGCCGGAAGCCGACAGATCTACACCAAGGCAGCAGACGCCAGTTGTCACACGGGTCAGGCTCCGGCCCCCTGCGGCACTCCATGATCCTCACAGTTGTCACAGATGAGGTGGATGTCCAGGCCGTCGGGGACCTCCTGGTCGATCTTGACGAGGAACTTCTTGAACTCCACCGCACGGTGCCGGCGGTGCAGGGAACTGATGACCCTCCCGCTGCCGGTGTCGAATGCGGCGAACAGCGTGGTCAGGCCGTTGCGCACGTAGTCGTGGGTCCGGCGCTCGGGCATCCCGGGCATCATCGGCAGTACCGGCTGGGACCGGTTCAAGGCCTGGATCTGCGACTTCTCGTCGACCGACAGCACCACGGCCCCCTCGGGCGGGTCGAAGTACAGGCCGACCACGTCGTGGACCTTCTCGATGAATAACGGGTCGGTGGAGAGCTTGAACGTGTCCGCCAGGTGGGGCTTGAGCTGGAACTTCCGCCAGATCCGCCCCACCGTGGACTTCGACAGGCCGCTGTGGGCCGCCATCGAGCTCCGCGACCAGTGCGTCGCGTTCTTCGGGATCTCCTCCAGCGTCGCCACCACCACCGCTTCGACGTCGTCCACCGCGATGCTCGGAGGCCGGCCCGGCCGCGGCTCGTCCACCAGGCCGTCCAGCCGCTCGGCGAGGAACCGGCGCCGCCACTTGCGGACCGTGTCCGCGGTGATCCCCAACTCCCTTGCGACACCAACGATCGACGGCACATCCGGGCCGTCGCAGGCCAGCACGATCCGAGCCCGCAACGCGAGCGCCTGGGCGGACGTCGCCCGACGGGACCACCGCGTCAGCACCGCCTGCTCCTCGCTGGACAACAACAACGGCTCCAACGCAGGGCCACGACGACGCACCGGCACATCCGAAGAATCACTCACGCAAGATCTAACGACGGATCTCCGGCGCAGGACACTAGTGTCCTGCGCCTGAAATTTCAGCCATAAGTATGTAGGCTGTTTTTCGTGTCGCAGCGAGGTCCGAAGGCCGTAGAGATCGTGCTCTCCGCAAAGGAGCGCGCCGAGTTGTCGCGTTGGTCGATTGGCGGGGAGGGGGCCCGGTTGGCCGAGCGCGCCCGGATCGTCCTGGCTTGTGCGGACGGGGCGCCAAGTGCCCGGGTGGCGGCGGCCCTGGGTGCGAACGTGGCGACGGTGCGCAAGTGGCGCTCGCGGTTCGCCGCCGACCGGTTGGCGGGCCTGGCCGATGAGCCCCGGCCGGGCCGGCGCAAGCCGGATCTGGTGCTCACCGAGGACGAACGCACCCAGTTGACGCGATGGGCCCGGCGGGCGAAGACCGCACAGTACCTCGCACTGCGCGCGAAAATCGTGCTGGCCTGCGCCGAAGGCGGCACGAACAAGCAGGTCGCCGCCGAACTCGGCATCGGGCCGGGCACGGTCAACCGCTGGCGGGCCCGGTTCGTCACCGACCGCCTGGACGGTCTGCAGGACGAGCCCCGGCCCGGCCGGCCGCCGTCGATCCTCCTCGACCAGGTCGAGGACGTCGTCGTCGCGACGCTGGAATCCACGCCGGGCCACGACACCCACTGGTCGCGGGCCTCCATGGCGAAGCGCACCGGGCTGTCGAAATCCACGGTCGGGCGGATCTGGAAGAGGTTCGACCTCAAGCCGCACTTGCAGGACGCCTTCAAGCTGTCCACCGACCCGCTGTTCGTGGAGAAGGTCGTCGACGTGGTCGGGCTCTACCACAACCCGCCCGAGCGGGCGGTGGTGCTCTGCGTGGACGAGAAGTCCCAGATCCAGGCCCTGGACCGCTCCCAGCCGGTCCTGCCGATGATGCCGGGCATGCCCGAACGCCGCACGCACGACTACCTGCGGCACGGCATCACCAGCCTGTTCGCCGCGTTCAACATCGCCGACGGCACCATCATCGGTGAACTCCACCGCCGCCACCGCGCCGTGGAGTTCAAGAAGTTCCTCGTCTCGATAGACAAGGCCGTCCCGCGGGAGCTCGACGTCCACCTGGTGTGCGACAACTACGCCACCCACAACACCGCCGAGATCAAGACCTGGCTCGCGAAGCACCCCCGCTTCCACGTGCACTTCACCCCGACCGGCTCCTCCTGGCTCAACCAGGTCGAGCGCTGGTTCGGCCTGCTCACCGACAAACTCATCCGCCGCGGCGTCCACACCTCCGTCAAAGCCCTCGAGAACGACATCAAGGCCTGGATCGCCACCTGGAACCAGAACCCCAGACCCTTCACCTGGACCAAGACCGCCGACGAGATCCTCAAATCCCTCGCCGACTACCTCACCAAGATCAAGCCAGCCGACACGAAAACAAGCGACTAAATAAACGCCGCAACTTGCGGCGCAGGACACTAGTTGTCCGCGGTCGAAGAATGCCGTGACGGGTGCGTGATCGGACCAGCGTTCCGCGTGCGAGGCGGGCTGCTCGGCGTAGGCCTCGATGCACCTGGCCGCGAGTCCCTGACTGGCCATCAGGTACCGATCCGCCAGCGGGCAGACGCGTCTTCCAAAAGGTCCACCCTTTTGGGCGGGGATGGGTCGGGTAGGTCTGCTGGCCTGCGGCTACGTCGGCTCGCTCGACGACACCACCGACCGCGACACCCGCTGGGGGTCCTTGGTGGCGAAACCGTCGGTGTTGCTGCCGGGGATGAGGTTGACGATGTTGCCGGTCTGGGAGCCGTAGACCGCGCCCGCCAGGCGGAACTGCGCGCGGTGCCACTGTCGCCGGATTCAGTCGGCCTGGGCCCAGCGGTCAAGATTGGGTAACGGCGGATCCCACCTCTTGTCCCACTAAATTGTGAGCGTTAACAATCTCAAAAGCGCGAGACAGCGGCGTCACCTCCGGTTCACACGAACGACCTGGAGGCGGTGCTGCCCGAACCGCGCCGGACCGGGCTGCGCACGGCCCAGCTGTCACCACGGCGACATGCACCACACGCGGAGACACACCGTTGCGGCCCCGCCCCTTTCTGCCTCGTGCGGTAGTCGCCTTGTCCCGCCCCCACCGAGATCGAGCTTCCCCGTCGCACTGCGCCCCCCTTCACCCTGGTGGCATTCCCACAACTACAGGAGACGTTCCATGTCCGCGCTTCGCGCACGGCTGTCGGCGGTAGTGCTCGCCGTATGCCTCCTCTTCACCGGCCTGGCTGTGGCCACACCACAGCGGGCCGCCGCCGCAGACCCGGGCTACCTGATGGTGCACTTCACCGGTGACGGGTCGACCGGTCAGCAGACCTACCTCTCGCACAGCACGGACGGTGTGCACTGGAACGACCTCAACGGCGGTGGCATGGTCCTGCGCTCCACGGTCGGCACGCAGGGCATGCGTGACCAGGCACTGGTGCGCTCTCCCGACGGGAGCCGGTACTGGATCATCGCCACCGACCTGTGCATCGGCTGTGGGCAGAACTGGGACACCGCCCAGAACAACGCCAGCCGCAACCTCGTGGTGTGGGAGTCCACGGACCTGGTCAACTGGTCGCAGCCGTGGCTGCTCAACGTTGCCGGCGCGATCCCCGACGGCCGCAACGCGTGGGCGCCCGAGGCGATCTGGGACCCGACGACCAACGACTACGTCCTGTACTGGGCGACGAATGCGACGCTCAACGGCGTGCTCAAGCACCGCATCTACTACGCCCGCACGAGCGACTTCCGCACCATCACCACCCCGCAGCTCTACATCGACCGCCCCGGCACCCAGAACATCATCGACACCCAGATCATCGAGGTGCCGTCGGGCGTCGGCAACTACCGCTACGTGCGGGCCTCCGGTGACGGACAGATCACGCTCGAGGGCAGCAACTCGATCCTGGGGACGTGGACCAACCTCGGCAACCTCTCCGGCATCGGTTTGACCGGGTCCCAGGTCGAGGGCCCGATGTGGATGAAGTTCAACGGCACCGACAAGTGGGCGCTCTACCTCGACCAGTACGCCTCAGGAGGCGGCTACATGCCGGTCCTGACGACCGATCCGTCCAACCCCGCCGCCTACCAGAAGCAGGCATCGGGAAGCTACAACATGGGCGGCACGAAGAAGCGCCACGGCTGGATCCTGAACCTGACGGCCGCCGAGGAGAGCCGGGTGCTCGCCCGCTGGCCCAACACCCCCGCCCAGCGGCTCCAGTCGTTCAACTTCCAGGACCGGTACGTGCGGCACACCAACTTCGATGCTCGCATCGACCCGAACGTCAACCCCCTCGACGACTCCCGGTTCCGGCTGCGGCCCGGCCTCGCGGGCACCGGCACCGTCTCCTTCGAGTCGGTGAACTTCCCCGGGTACTTCCTGCGGCACTCCAACTACGACTTCCAGCTCGTCTACAACGACGGCACCACCCAGTTCGCCCAGGACGCCACCTTCCGCCAGGTCGCCGGGCTGGCCGACTCGACCTGGTCGTCGTTCCAGTCGTACAACCACCCCGACCACTACATCCGGCACTACGCGTACGAGTTGCGGCTCGACCCGATCACCACCGCGACCGCACGCGGTGACGCCACCTTCCGCGTGACCAGCTGACCCGACCGGGATGCCGGCGCCTCCGAGGAGAGCGCCGGCATCCCCTATTCACACGACCGGCTGTTCGCCTGGTGGAGCGGGCGTGAATCCGTAAACCGCCCGTCCACGTGCCGGCAGACTGCACCCGATCGCGATCACGCGTGGATCAGGCGGTCAGCGCTGCAGGGTGAGGACGCCGGGCCGGTACGGCAGTCGGTCGTAGGGGCCGGTCGCGGTGGGGGACTTGCCCTGGTAGAGGAACTGCAGGTTGCAGGGGTCGATGGTCATGGTCTGGTCGGGGTTGTTGCGGACCAGGTCGCCGTGGCTGATGTCGTTGGTCCAGGTGGCGCCGCTGTTGGCCTTGCCCGCGAAGGGGTTGCTCTCGGTGGCGGCCTGCGGGGTCCAGGAGCCGTTCAGGCTGGTGGCTGTGAAGGAGCGGAAGTAGCGCCCGTTCGCGCCCTGCGCCTCAACGATCATGAGGTACTGGCTCTGATCCTTGACCTTGTAGACCTGCGGCGCCTCGAACAGGTTGTTCACCGTGTCGCTCATGACGGTGGTGTACGACGAGCCGAAGTTGCCCGGGAAGTTCCCGATCGGCATGCTCGCTCGGTAGATGCTGCCGTTGTCGCCGGCGAAGAACAGGTACATGTTCTGGCCGTCGGCGATCAGGGTCTGGTCGATCGGGCCGGTGCCGGAGTTGGGGATGCTGCCGGTGAACAGCGGCTGCGGCGCGGACCAGCCGTTGGGGTTGGTCGGGTCGCTCGACGTGCGGTAGATGAACGGCCACTGCCCCCACTGGTACGCCAGCACCCAGATCTTCTTGGGCGCGAAGTAGAACAGCGTGGGCGCCACCGCGGCCTGGCCCATCCCGCTCTGCCCGGCCGACGCCATGTCCGACCAGTTCGTGAAGGGGCTGAACATCATCGAGCCGTACGACGATCCCGACACGTTCGACGCGTAGACCACGTGCTTGCCGTTGTACACCACGTTCGTGAAGTCCTTCACCGACGCCCACCCGTTCGCCGGCTGCGCCAACGAACCCGTCGAGGACCACCGGTACGTCGACGGAAGAGCGCACGTGCCGTCCGTCGGCGCGGCCGACTTGACGTTCCAGTGCTGGTTGGCGCCGCCCTTGGAGTCCCATATCTGGACGGCGGTGCCGTTGGCGGTCTGACCGCGGGGGTCTCCAACACCCGGCCGCTGGCGACGTTGGTCAGCGTGTAGGAGCCGTCGCTGTTCCGGGCGGCCCGCCAGTGCTGGTTGGCGCCGCCGTTGGCGTCCCAGACCTGCATCCTCGTCCCGTTGCCCGTCTGGTTGCCGGGCTCGTCCAACACCCGGCCGCTGGCGACGTTGGTCAGCGTGTAGGAGCCGTCGCTGTTCCGGGCGGCCCGCCAGTGCTGGTTGGCGCCGCCGTTGGCGTCCCAGACCTGCATCCTCGTCCCGTTGCCCGTCTGGTTGCCGGGCTCGTCCAGTACCCGGCCGCTGGCGACGTTGGTCAGCGTGTAGGAGCCGTCGCTGTTCTGGCCGGCCCGCCACTGCTGGTTGGCGGCGCCGCTGGGGTCCCACACCTGGAGCGGGGTGCCGTTGCCGTTCTGCCCGGCGGGCTCGTCGAGGACACGTCCGGCGGCCACGTCGGAGAGGGTGTAGACGGTGCCGGAGACGATGCCCCCGCCAGGCGTGCCGCCGCTGCCACCGCCGAGGGCGGTGAGCACCGCGCTGTAGGCGGGCTTCTTGTTGCCGCTGTTGTCGAACAGCAGCGGGTTCTCACCGGTGCGCCAGGAGTCGCTGTCGCGGATGCCCCACACGGTGATGCCCGTGCAGCGGGCGACGTTGAGGCAGGCCTTGACGGCGTTGGTGTACGCGGTGGTGGATGCCTGGGCGATGTCGAGTTCGGTGATCTGGACGTCCACGCCGAGCGCGGCGAAGTTGGACAGGTTGGTCTGGAAGCCGGCCGGTGGGCCGCCGGCGCCGAAGTGGCTCTGGAGGCCGACGCAGTCGATGGGCACGCCGCGGGACTGTCTCCTCCAGCCCTCGGGCTCCCGAGATCCAGTGGCTGGTGCCGCCGCTGTCGGTGGCGGCGGCGTCCCTGCTGCGCCAGATGCCGCTGCCGGTGCCGTACATCACGTGCCCGGAGTTGAGGGGATCGATGGTCAGGGCGGTCAGTGAGGGCAGCCGCACAAGGGGTGACCGTTAGCGCACGGGCGCCACGGGCGCTACCATCGAGCGGTAGAACGACCGGTCTTCCTACTGGTTGGGCTGCTGATAAGGCCGTCCCGACCGGGCCACCTCCCTGGGGAGCTGCCATGGGTCGCCGATGCACATCGACGAGCGATCAGAGGATTCCATGAAGTCAGTCCGAGTCCCGGCCCGGCCGCGAGGCCGCACGGAGCCGATGCTCTGCGCGGTCGTGCCGGGGTCAGCCTCCGGATCGGATCAGGCGGACCGCGTCCAGCAGCGTCTTGTGGGCGGCCGTCGAATCGTCCAGGTAGCCGGCCGCCATCGCCCCGTCGTACAGCATCAGCAGGGCACCGGCCGCCGACTCCGGGGCGGTGTGGCCGAGGCTGGCGAGCAGGTTCTGGAAGAGGCTGCGGATCCAGTCGCGGTGCGACGTCACCAGGCTGCGGACCGGGTGGTCGGCGTCCGGGTACTCGGCGGCCGCGTTCAGGAACGGCGATCCGCGAAAGCCCCGCTCGCGAGCGTGCTCGGCGATGGCCTCGAAGATCAGGTCGATCGCTTCGGCGGGCGGGTACGCGGCGGCCAGCGGTTCGGCCACCTCTTTGTAGTAGGCGTCCTTGGTCAGCAGGTAGGCCACGACCAGGTCGTCCTTGGCGGCGAAGTGGCGGTAGAAGGTCGCCTTCGTCACCCCGGCCTCGGCGATCAGCCGCTCCACGCCGATCGCACGGACGCCCTCGTAGTAGAACAGCCGCGAAGCGGCCTGTACCAGGCGCTCGCGCGGCGAGAGCCCTCCGTCCGCCTTGGTCCCCTGACGCGTCGAGTCGGTGGTCTGCTGCCTGCTGATGCTCACGTCCTCATTGTGCCTTTGGCTCGGCCCTGGACCGACCAGGGCCGTATCCCTCAGTCCAGTACGCCCCGTGCGACGCGGCCGTACTCCATCGCAAGCGAAAGGCTTGAACGATGACTCGTCGTCTCGAAGGAACCGTCGCCCTGGTCACCGGGGCATCCAGCGGCATCGGCCGCGCCACCGCCCTGGAGCTTGCCCGCGAGGGCGCCTCCGTGGCCGTGGTCGGCCGGCGTGAGGACCGCCTCGCCGCCCTCGCCACAGAGATCAACAGTGCCGGTGGCAAAGCCCTGGTCGTGCCCGCCGACATCACCACCGCCCAGGCCGCGGCGGAAGCGGTCGAGCGGACCGTCGAGAACCTGGGCCGCCTGGACACGCTGGTCAACAACGCCGGCCTCATGCTGCTCGGACCCGCCCCCGCTGCGGACCTGGACGACTGGCGGCGCATGATCGACATCAACCTCATGGGCCTGATGTACACCGCCCACGCGGCAATCCCCCACCTGGTCAAGGCCGCCGCCGAGGAGCCGCGTCAGGTCGCCGACATCGTCAACATCGGCTCGCTCGCCGGCCGCAACGCCTACGCCATGTCCGCCGTGTACAGCGCCACCAAGTTCGGCGTCGGTGCCTTCAGCGAGGCGCTGCGTCAGGAACTCGCACGCCAGCACGTCCGCGTGTCCGTCATCGAGCCGGGCAGCGTCGACACCGAACTGCGCACGCACAACCCCGACGTCATCCAGCAGCACATCGCCGCTGCCCTGGGCGACATCGAACGGCTGCAGAGCCAGGACATCGCCGACACCGTCGGCTACATCGTCACCCGCCCCCGGCACGTGGCCGTCGCCGAACTGCTCGTACGCCCCACCGAGCAGGTCTGAGCACCTTCACTGCCACCGCGCGCGGAGCGGCCCTGTCCTGTAGGCGCAGGGAGCTCCGGCGGGCGGAGGGCCTCGCGCCCTTGGGGGCGGCCGACCGGAGTGCCCCCGGCGGCGTCGACGCGGAAACCGACCCATCGGTCGATGCCACCGGTCGGTGCGCCGAATCGACAGCAAGAAAGAGAGACGCATCATGGACGACACGCTGCTGAAGCAGCTCGGCACCGGCAAGTACCTGCTGGTCACCAGCTATCGCAAGAACGGCACCCCGGTCGCCACCCCGGTATGGGTGGTACGTGACGGTGACACGCTGGGCGTGCGAACCCCCGCCGACTCCTGGAAGGTCAAGCGGATCCGGGCACGCAGCGATATCCTCATCGGCCCCTGCGACCGGCGTGGCAACCCGACCGGCGACCAGGTCCCGGCAACTGCCGAGGTCGTCGACGAGGCGACCGGTGCCCGCTACCGCTCGCTCATCGCCCGCAAGTACGGCATCCTCGGCCGCCTCATGATCCTCAACAGTCGGCTGAGCCGGGGAGGAGACAGGACGCTGGGCATCCGTGTGCGCCTCGCCCCGTAGCGGTCCGGCGGGAGCCGGGCGCGACGCCCGAAGCCTGTGAGGTGCCCGCCCGGACGGACGCTGGTGAGCAGCAGGGGGCCTGCGCCGCGCAGCACCCCGGGCGAGCGGACCGGTCGCACTCTCCGGCGTCCGAGGCCAACGCCCGCGACACCGTGCCCCGAGAGATCCCCAGCTGCCGGGCCACAGCCCGGGCCGACAACCCCTCCGACCGGTGCAACCGGCGAATCTCGGCCCAGTCCTCCACACGGATCACCCTCTCTTCCTCCTGACCTCCGAGCATTGAAGTCAGGATGATCAAGAGATCGCAGAGCGACCCTCTTTTGATCCGCCGTCCGTGGTCCTCGTTTCACCCGTTGCCGACACCAGCCGCTGCGCGAGGATCCGGCACGCCCGCTCCAGCCCGGCCCGGGCGTCCAAAGTTCCGGCCAAGGCCGAGCTGATGTGCGCGAGCGCGGTCAGTCGGTCGAGTGCTTGCTGCAACGCCTCGTCCACGTCGTATTCGTCCACACATGCACCCTGCCCCAGGTCGGCGGCCCAGAGCCGGATCCTGCCGCGGCGACGCGGCGACGCGGCGGTGCGTTGTCCGGGGCCGACTGCCCGCGGCACCGCGGGCCGGGAGGGGTTCGCGAACCCGGGTGGACGCGGGCCGCGGGCGCTGCCGGTGCCGCGGCGGTTCTGTCCGGTGCGGCACCGGCGGTGACGCAGCCGGTCGTGGTGGGGACGAGCGATCGACGCCGGCGGCGCCGACCTGCCCGTGCACGGACACGCCCACGTGGCTTGCGAACGCGGCATGACGGCAGGCGGAGGTCGCGGTGCGCAACGTCGCCCGGCCGGTGATCCGGCGCGCCTTCGCGGTTTACGAGCTGCCGCCGACCGCGTCCACCGCGGCGGTCGCCGGCGCCCCGGCGGACGTCGAGGTGCGCACTGGTTTGCGGCCCGGCACCGCGGGCAGCCGCGGAACGGTGCCCGGCTCCGGAGAACCGTGCGGTCGACGACCCGGATCGAGGCACCGGGCGACGCGCTCGTCCGCACCACGCCGCGAACGGCTGCGGATCTGGCCTCCACCGGTCCGAGGAGTGCGCCCCGGTCGAAACCGGCGAGTTGCTCGGCCCGGCCCAGGGAACCCGGGCACCGTCGTCCCGTTGCGGGCCGGTCCCGCCGGCCGCCTGATGAGAGGACCCCTGGCCGTGGAGGCGTTCGAGAGGTTCGTCGCACTGCTGGACTACCCCGTGTTCGTGGTCACTGCCGCGGTGGAGGACGAGCGGGCGGGCTGCCTGGTGGGCTTCGCCGGACAGTGCTCGATCGATCCGCCACGGTTCGTCGTGTGGCTCTCAAAGGCGAACCACACGTACGGGGTCGCCTGCCGGGCCAGGGTCCTGGCCGTCCACCTCCTGCCGCGCGACCACCGGCTGGCGGAGCTGTTCGGCGGGGCGACCGGCGACGAGGTGGACAAGTTCCGCGAGGTCGCCTGGTTCGCCGGGCCCGACGGTGTGCCGGTCCTCGCCGGCGTCCCCGGCTGGTTCGCCGGCCGGGTGCTCGACCACGCCGACTGGGGCGACCACACCGGCTTCCTCCTCGCCCCGGTCGCCGCCCGGGTGCCGGAAGCGGCCGATCCGGTGCTCTGCTTCGGCGACGTCGACGACATCGACGCCGGACACCCAGCCTGAGGTCGGCAGCCTGCCCGGTTCGCTACAGCGTGCTGGTGAAGGCGCGCCGGTAGGAGCGAGGAGGCGCGCCTCCCTGGCGGCCGCGCAGGAGCTGAGGGGCAAGCGGCCCTCCCAGAGCGGGAAGCGCTCCGGGCTCAGCCCGCGGGAACTCGACGCCCACTACCGTCAGGCACTGGCCACCAACCCGAACCAGGCGAACGTGATGCGCTCGGCCGGAGCCCGCGGCGGCCGCGGCGCCTCCCGCGAGGGCACCGCCTACGGGGTAACCGGTTCGGCCTGCTTCTTCGGGTTGGTGCGGCCCCGTTCAGCGAAGTCTTCGTCGACCCCCGCCCTGCGCCCACCACCGGTTGTCCGCCGTTCGGCACCGTCGACGACTGCGCCGGCGACTGGGCTGCATCACCCGCCCCGGCCGGTGCCGGCCCCACCGACCGTCTCCACAGACTGCGCGGTCGAAACACCAACGGAACCGAATCGGTTCGGGCCAACTCCCTCGTGCCGGGCACCCGGCCGCAACCGCTCTGAGCCGCTACCCCCACCACAACAGACCGCGCCCACCCCCGCCCGCGGACTCGGCTCGGACGTGACCTCCCTCAGCGCAGCTTCGGGTCGAGTGCGTCGCGGACGGCGTCGCCGAGCATGATGAACGCGAGGACGGTGAGGCTCAGCGCCCCGGCCGGGTAGAGCAGCATGTGCGGCGCGTTGCGGAAGGTCGCCGAGGCCGAGGAGATGTCGATGCCCCAGGAGACGGTGGGCGGTTTGAGGCCGACGCCGAGGTAGCTCAGGGTGGCCTCCAGGGCGATGTAGGTGCCGAGCGCGATGGTGGCCACGACGATGATCGGGGCGACCGCGTTGGGCAGGATGTGCCGGAGCATCAGGCGGGAGTTGCTCGCGCCGAGTGCCCTGGCCGCGGTGACGTAGTCCTGCTGTTTGGCGGTGATCACGGCGCCGCGGCCGATGCGGGCGATCTGCGGCCAGCCGAGCACCACGATGAAGGCGACGACGATCCAGATCGACCGGCTGGGGATGACCGAGAGGAAGACCAGGCCGCCGAGCAGGATCGGGATGCCGAAGAAGATGTCCGCGACCCGGGAGATGACCGAGTCGGACCAGCCGCCAAGGAAGCCGGCCAGGCCGCCGAGGGTGGTGCCGACCAGGGCGGCGCCGACGGTGGCGCAGACGCCGACGGTGATGGAGGCGCGGGCGCCGTAGACGGTGCGGGCGTAGACGTCGCAGCCCTGCCCGTCGAAGCCGAAGGGGTGGCCGGACTCGGCGCCCTGCTCTGCCTTCGAGAGGTCGCACTTCAGCGGGTCGGTGGAGGTGAACAGCCCGGGCCAGATCGCCATCACGGCCAGGAAGATGATGAGCAGTCCGGAGATGATGAAGATCGGGTTGCGGCGCAGGTCCCGCCAGGCGTCCTGCCACAGGCTGCGCGGCTTGACGCGGTCGTCGGCGGCGGCGATCTCCGGCTCGTCGGCGAGTCGCTCGTTCTTGATCAGCTCCTGGCCTTCCATGGTGCCGAGGTCGAAGGTGCGGCTCTCGACGGCACTCTGGATCTCCTCTTCCTCGGTGCCGGCTTCCGCGAGCGGGTCCGCCTTGTTGTACTTCTCCTCGTCAGGCACAGCAGCCTCCAGCCGCGCCTCGTCTGAAGGCCGAAGCGGCGACCGGGCTGCCCAGACGCACCGCCCCTGCCCGAGGCACATCGGTCCGGCTGCCGCGTCGCGCTGCTCTCACCTGGACCGCTCCTTTCAACCTCGGCATGCACCAATTCCCATATGAGAACATTTGATATCAACGAGATCTTTCAGGCACGGCCGTAGTCTGTTCGTCGTTCCGCACCGGCAGCCGCAGCACCCACTGTGCTGCCGCCGCCCGACGCATCGGGCGGCGACCCTCGCACCCCCAATGCCATCACACCCACCCAGCGGAAAGAGTCTGCGCCGACGTGGGCATCTTCGCGGCGGTCGACCAGGTGGTTCTGGACGCGGAGCGCCAGCTCCGCGAGGGCGAGTGGAAGCCGGTCGCGGGCGCCCCGGCACTGGCACTGCAGACCGCGGCGAGTCTTGATCAGACGTACGGGTGCCGGGCGTCCTTGGTCTGGTGGGCGGATACGGTCCCGGCGGAGGCCTTCGGGCGGACCCGCGAGCCGCAGGGCCTCGGCAGTGGAAGGCAAGCTCCGCCTGGAGAGCGCGGATGCGGCCGTGAGCGCCTGGTTCGCGGCCGAGGAACGCGATGCCTTCCTCGTCATCCAGGGCCGATCCGACCCTGTCCTGGTGGCCCACATGGACGGCCCGTTCCTGCGCGTCCGCGGCAACGGGGCCCCGCCCTTCTGACCTTCCCGGAGTGCCCGCCTCTCGCGTGCGCGCGTGGGCGTCCCTTCGCGTTGGGCCCCGCCGCGCATGCGGATCCCGCCTGCTACTGCACGGGCGCTTCGAGCTGACGGGGCACACCGCCCGTACGTAGTTCGCGCAGGTCGGGGAGGTGGTTGTGGAGGTGCCCGGGAAGACGCCGAGGAGCTTCGCGATCGAGGTGATGGAACGGCCGGGGTCGGGCAGCAGGTCGCGGGCGGCCTTGACGACTTCCTCGGTGGCGACGGTGGGGCGTCCGCAGACCCCGCCGCGGGTGCGAGCGGCGGCCAGGCCCTCGCGGGTGCTCTGGACGATGCGTTCGCGGGTGAACTCCGCGAGGGCGGCGAAGACGTGGAAGACGAGCCGGCCGCCGGGGGTGGTGGTGTCCAGCTTCTCGTGCGGCGAGGTGAAACCGATCTCGCGCGTACGGAGTTCGGAGACCGTGTTGATGAGGTCTTGGAGGCTGCGGCCGTAGCGGTCGAGCGAGGGACCATGAGGTGTCTCCCGCGTCGAGGAGTGCGTGGCACGGGTTGCGTCCAGGGAAGTGGTGTACGGGTTCCACCCGTTCCGGGGGTTTCATCCCGGTAGCGGGTGTCGCCTGAGAACGTAAGACGGCCACCGGCTGATCCTTCGAGAACGACCAAGCTCTTGAAGGAGATCTGCACGATGACCGCACCTGACAGTGTGCCCTTTGCCGCCCTGCTGGAGGAGAACCTCGCCTCGGCGAGTCCCGATCTGTTGCGGGCGATGGTGAAGACCTTCGCGGAGGCGATGATGTCCGCCGACGTCGACGGGCCTGCGGCGGCGAGTACGGCCGCCCGAGCGAGGAGCGCGTCAACTCCCGGAACGGATACCGGAATCGGGACTGGGACACCCGCGTGGGCACGATCGACCTGGCGATTCCGCGGGTCCGCTCCGGCTCCTACTTCCCCAGTTGGCTACTGGAGCGCCGCCGCCGGGCCGAGCAGGCCCTGATCTCGGTGGTCGCGACCTGCTACCTGCTTGGCGTGAGTACTCGCAGGGTCGAGAAGCTCGCCGAGAGCATGGGTGTCACCCAGCTGTCGAAGTCCCAGGTCAGCGAGATGGCCAAGCACCTGGACGAGCGCGTGGCCGAGTTCCGTAACCGACCGCTCGACCAGGGCCCCTACACGTTCGTCTGGGTCGACGCGCTGACGCAGAAGGTCCGTGAGGGCGGCCGGGTCGTCAACGTCCACTGCCTGGTCGCGGTCGGCGTCAACAACGAGGGCCAGCGCGAGGTCCTGGGCCTGGACGTCGCCACCAGCGAGGACGGCGCCGGCTGGCTCGTCCCTGGTCGCCCGAGGCCTGAACGGCGTCAAACTCGTCGTGAGCGACGCCCACGCGGGCCTGGTGGACGCGATCGGCGCCACTTTGCCCGGGGCAGCCTGGCAGAGGTGTCGAACGCACTACGCGCGGAATCTGCTCTCGCAGGTTCCGAAGTCCGCCCAGCCCTGGGTCGCCACCCTGCTGCGGACCGTCTTCGAACAGCCCGACGCAAAGGCCGTGCGCCGGCAGATGGCCAGCGTCATCGCCGCCTTGGACGAGCGATTCCCCAAGGCCGCAGAGCACTTGGAGCTCGCCCGCGAGGACCTGCTCTCCTTCTCCGCGTTCCCCCGCACGGTCTGGAAGTCGATCTGGTCGAACAACCCGCAGGAGCGATTGAACAAGGAAATCCGGCGTCGCACCGACGTCGTCGGGATCTTCCCCGACCGCAGCTCGGTCATCCGCCTGATCGGCGCGGTCCTGGCCGAGCAGAGCGACGAATGGGCCGAGCAGCGGCGCTACATCGGCTCCGAGATCCTCGGCCGCTGCCGCCTCCACCCGATCGAGGGAGAGGCCCCCGAAGAGACCACCACGACCGCACTCACCGCATAGCCTGAAACTGGATCACCGAGTGGCCCGTCGATACACCACTCCAGCGGACGTGACCGACTCCGATCGGCACCCCCGTGTGGGATAGCCGGGCATCGGCCCGGGCCGACGTCTTGCGCTTCATCGAGGTCGAGTACAACCGCACCAGGCTCCGCCGGCACCGCGAGTACGGGTACCTCACCCCGCTGGAAACCCGGGCCCCGCTGCAGCACGACCTCAACCCCGCAGCGTAGATACACGCTGTCCAACATCGGGGGGAACTTCAGCATCGTCGGGACAGTCCTCGCGGCTCTGTTCACCGGGCTTCTGGCTGCCATGGTGGTTCTCCATCGGGAGGAACTCGGCCCTCGGGCGGCCTGGCCGCCCCTCAGGTGCAGCAGGCGATCCCTCATGGGTCACGGGGACGGGGGCTCGGGACCAGGCGCTTGTGATCGTGCGGATGGCGCCGCCTAGGAGGTCACGACATTGAACGCCTCGTAGATCTTGGGCTCGGTCTCGGGCATCCCAACCTCCCGCATCAGCGGTGCGAGCTTCTCCACGAACCGCTGGAACGCCTCCTTGGACTCCCAGACGTCCGTCACGTGCCAACCGCCCGAGGTGGGTCCGGCGCAGTGTGAAATGAGGCCGGGCACCGGCCAGTCCGAGGGCGACTTCACGCCGCCCCGCCCCCCGGTCATCCTGTTGGTGACCTCCTCGTACTGGGCCTGGGTACCGCCCGGGATGTCGAACACGATGATGACGGCCATGTTGAATACCTCTGCTTCGATCGACTACCGCTGACAGATTCCATCTGACCAGCCAGGTCCGCCCACCGGCACGACGAGCGACGCCATCCGGGTCCTTCGCCCTGCTCGGTGTCCTGGCGACCCGCCCGGTCTACGGCCTGGCGGAGCACGCCGGGGTTGAGCGGCTGAGGGTGGTGGCGCGTTCGACGCCGGATCCGGTGTGCTCGCGGTCTACTGCTCCTCGCCGGGGCCGCTGCAGCGGCGCGGGCGCGGCGACCTGCACGCTGGGGTACTGCGCGATGAACAGTCCGAAGCGGTTGTAGCCGGAGTGGCAGCGCACGAGCACGGGCCGGGGCTTGACGCCGACCGTGCGGCGCGGTGCCATGAACCTAGTGGGAGGGGGAGCGCGGTGACCGACGAGGACAACGACGCCGAGGGTCGGAGCGATGAGGGGGACGGTGATCGGCCGTATCGCCCATCGGGCCCGTATCGTCCCGGACCCGAGGACCGTTTCTGGCTGATATTGCTCGTGCTGATCGTGGTGGTCCTCGGCCTGGTCGGCCTCCTGTCCAACGGAGACCCTGGTCTTGCGAACCAGGACGGGAATACCGGCTGGCACTGAGCTGCCCCGGGTTTCGTGGAGTCCGCGATCGTGTGATCAAGCGGTCTGCGGGACTGACTTCAGGCCGACCCGGTAGGCCTGTTCGTACTCGTCGGGCGGGACGTAGCCGAGGGCGGAGTGGAGTCGTTCACCGTTGTACCACGCGACCCGCCCCCGGCCTCCGGCCGAGAGGTACCCCCAGAAGAGGGCCCGCTCGACCTCGTCGAAGTCCCGCCGCGGCCCCTGATGCTCGATCAGCTCGGCCTTGACCCTGCCGTTCAGGGCCTCCGCCATCGCGTTGTCAAAGGAGTCCGCGACGGGCCCGACCGACGCCGAGGCACCGACCTCGGCCAATCGCTCCGTGTAGCGAATGGACACGTATTGCGACCCGCGGTCGCTGTGATGAATGAGGCCGGCGTCCTTCTTGATGTTCTGCCGCCACAGCGCCATCTCCAGCGGCAGGTTCGCATGTGATCGGCGACCTGCCAGCCCACGATCCGGCGCGAGTACGCGTCAGGACGAACGCCGCGTAGACCCAGCCCGACCAGGTAGCTCCCGAGCGACGGCCGCCGCACGCCGCGCCCGGCGGGGCGTGAGCTCGGCCGGGGGGGGGCAGACGCCGGACAGCATCCCGGAACGAGCCGGGCCGACCGCGGGTGGCGAGCCCGGGCTCCGGCAAGCCGTGCAGAACGGTCGGTCGCCCGCCGGCCACGCACTCCGCCGCGTCGCACAGGGGAGCATCCATGAGGAATCGGCGGCAGGACCCGCCCGACACCCGCGGCCCCGAGGAGGAACCGCGTCGGGCGACCAAACCCTGGGACGAGGCGGTGGGTGACCGGGCCTACGGCGACCGCGCGGCCGGAGCCCAGGACCAGGCCGACGGCGCACACCCGGAGACCGGAGGGCCACGGGAACGCTACGACGCCACGGCCGACGCCGACCGCACCGCACGCGACACGCTGCGGCCGGGCAACCGGGGAGAGCGTCGTGGGCGAGGTCCGAGAAACGGGTGAGTTCGACACGGGGAAAGGGGGGAACGCCGGGCGGACCGATTCACCCGCACCTACCCGCTGCCCG
The DNA here is from genome assembly GCA_002300355.1 of Streptomyces sp. TLI_235. Lineage (NCBI taxonomy): Bacteria > Bacillati > Actinomycetota > Actinomycetes > Kitasatosporales > Streptomycetaceae > Streptomyces > Streptomyces sp. TLI_235. The sequence continues at coordinate 906,505 of NSGV01000003.1, read as the reverse complement.
CCCTCACCACGACCCTGAAGCGCCGGTGACCACCACCCTGCTCGAACTCCCGCTCACCGCCCGGCCCCTCCACGGGCGCGTCGCCCCGGTCGCCGGCGTAACCGGAATCGGCACCGCAACCGCCAGGGCCGGACTGACAGGCCTCAGCAGGTCACTGGCCAGGGAACTTGGCCTGCACGGCATTTGCGTGAACACTGTCGTCCCGGGAGCGATCCAGGTACCCGCACAGCATGCCCTCCCCACACACCACCGGGCCAGGCCGGAGGACCAGATCGCGCGGCAGTGCGTCACCTGTCGGGGCCAACCCGAGGATGTTGCCGCCGCCATCGCCGCCGGCCCGGCCGCATCGTTCATCATCGGCCGGTCCTCGCACATCGACGGCGGCTGGCTCCTCCACTGACCACCCCGGCCGACCGACCCCGAGGGAGAACCCGTCGTATGACCGAGCGCGTCCGAGCGGTCCTGATCACCCCGAACGACACCATGCTCGTGATCAAGCGCATCCGCCCCGGCATCGACCCGTACTGGGTGATCGTCGGCGGCGGCGTCGAGGACACTGACCCGGACCGCGAAGCCGCGCTCCTTCGCGAGATCCACGAGGAAGTCGGCGGCGACGCCCAGATCCTGCGCCTGCTCCACCACCTGCAGAACAACAAGGACGAGACGGAGTACTTCTACCTCGCCCGGATCGAGACCTGGAACTTCGGCAACCGCACCGGCCCCGAGTTCGCCCACACCGACCGCGGCGAGTACATCCTCGAGGAGGTCCCCCTCACCCTGAACGCCATCGCCACCATGAACCTGATGCCACCGGAGATCAAGACCGTGCTGTGCGAAGCCATCGAACGGGGCACGCTGCCGGCGACGGCGTAGCGTCGCTCGCCCCGCCTTCCGCGGCGGAGGAAGCCGCCCATCGCACACGCGCGGACAGCCGGTGAGCGCGGCGCGTCATGCACCGTCCGAGGACCTGTTGCACGATCAGCCGTTTTCCGAGCCAGGTCTGGCGGGCCACCAGGTCAGGGGCCTGCGGCTGACGGGGTCGGGCAGCCGGTCGGTACTGTGATCCGATTGATCGTCGAGAGGTGTCCACATGGTTGAGAAACCTGCCGAGCCGCACGCCGCCTTGCGGCCGGCGTTGCTGCAACTGACCGGGGTGAGCCGCTCGTACGGGGACCGGGAGGTCCTGCATCCGGTGGACCTGGCGGTGGCCGCCGGTGAGTGCGTGGCGTTGGTCGGCCACAACGGGTCGGGCAAGTCGACACTGCTGCGGGTCGCGGCCGGCCGCGATCTGCCCACCTCGGGCACCGTCCGGTTCGACGGTCTGGCGATGGACGAGAACGACCCGCGGATCAGGGCCCGGGTGGCGGTCGTCGGCGACACGGTCGCCTGCTACCCCGACCTCACGGTGCGCGAGCACCTGCTGCTGGTGGCGGTCGCGCACGGTGTCGCCGGCGCCGCCGACTGGGTCCAGCAGGTGCTGGAGGACAGGATGCTCGCCGAGCGGGCGGACGCGCTGACCTCCGCCCTCTCCTCCGGGCAGATGCAGTCCCTGCTGCTGGCCTGTGCGCTCGTCCGCCCGCGGGACCTGTTGCTCCTGGACGAGCCCGAGCAGCGCCTCGACCCCGGCGCGCGCCGACGGCTGGCCGACCTGCTCAAGGCGGAACTCGCCGACGGCGTGGCAGTGCTGCTGGTCACCCACCACGCCGATCTCGCCCTGGCGGTGGCCGACCGGGTGGTGGTGCTGGAGGAGGGCCGCATCGTCCGGCAGGGAGCCCCCGAGGAGATGCTGGCCGCAGAGGTACCGGCCGTCGGGGCTGTCGGCGCCGCGCACCGTGGGGAGGGCCGGTGAGCGCAACGGACGGTACGGCGGTCGCGGCGGAGGACGTGCCCGGCGAACCGGCTGCCGCGTCCGACGGCCCGCCCGCCGAGTGGAGCGAGGACGACGACTGGACCGACGAATCGCTGGCCCTGCTGCGCTCCCTGCGGGCCCCGCACCGCCTCAACCGGGTCCGCCAGGTGGCCTACGCCGTCTACTGCACCGTGCTCCTCCTGGTCGTCTGGGGAGGCGTTCCGAGCCTGGGCCTGTTCCTGCAAGCCGCGATGGGTGCCGACTACACCGGCCACGGCCGCGCCCTGCTGGCCGCCGTACCGGGCGGCGTCGCAGCCGTCGGGCTGGCCGTCCTGCTGCTCGCCGTGCGCGACGGGCTCTGGCGCGGGCCGGTGATGCCGCCGCGAGCCACGATCGACTGGCTGCTCGTCCACCCGGTCCGCCCCGGGCCGGTGTTGCGGCCCTGGTTCCGGCTGTCCTGCGGGCTCGCGGTGTTTCCCGGGATCGTCGCGGCCGCGGGCGCCATGGTCGTTCTCGGGCTGACCGTGCGGGCCGGCCTGCCTGCCGCCCTCGGCTGGTGCCTGGTCGGCGGGACGTGCGTGCCGCTGCTCGGTGTCTGTGCCGCACTGTCCGTGCAGCGGAGCGAGCGGGCGGCCCGCCTGGCGCGGCGGCTCACCCCGTACGCCACCGTCTTGATCCTCGCGTTCGCAGGACAGAGCGCCCTGGCCGCCGCAGGGCACTCCGTCCGCTGGCTGGACCAGGTGGTGCTGTGGTCGGGTCCGTGGGGCTGGGCGGGGATCGCGGCCCTGGCGCCGACGACCGCCGCCGTCCCGGGAGCCTGGGCGGCCACCGCGCTGCTGGTCGCGTCGACCGCCGTCTGCCTCGTGCGCGCCGACCGGGCCGCCGCCACGGTGTCGCTGACCCTGCTGCGCGAACGGGCGAGGAACGCCGCGAGCGTGCTCGCCGCACTGCGGACGGTCGAACTGCGCGCCGCGCGGCTGGCCGTGCACGCCGCCACCGGCGGTGACCGCCGGCTGAAGGTCCGGCTGCCGGCGCCCCGCAGGGCCTGGCTCGTCGTGTACTGGCGCGACGTGCTCGCACTCCTGCGCACACCCGCACGGCTCGGCCGTGCGGCGCTGCTGACCGTTCCGGCGCTGCTGTGCGCAGCGCCCGCCCACACGGCCCGGGGGAGCGTCTCCCTGGCTGCCACCGGCCTCGCCCTCGCGTTCGGCCACCTGGCCGTCGCCCAACTGCTGGAGCCCGCCCGGATCGACACCGACGACGTGCGCCGGGCGTTCTGGACGCCCTACCCGTTCGCCGGCCTGATGCTGCGCCACGCCGTCGTCCCCACCGTGCTCGGCGTGCTGCTCGGCGCGGCCGGCAGCGCCGTGGCCGTGCTCTGCGGCGCCGGTCCGGCGGCCTGGCTGGCACCGGCAGCCGTCCCCGCGCTGGTCGGCGCGGGACTGGTGAACGCCTGCCGGGGCGCGGCCCGTCGCGACCTGCTGTACCGCCCGGCGGGGGCGACCGGCGGTGGTGGCAGCAACCTCGCGGCGTTCGCCGCCTGGTACGCAGCGGGCCCCGCCGTGGCCGTGCCGCTGTTGGCGCTGCCGTTCTCCGCGGCACTGCGCAGCGGGACGGCGGACTCCCTGAGCCGCGCGGCGGCGGTCGCCGCGGTCGTGGCGGTGGCGATGCTCTGCTGGGCCCGGGTCAGGGCGGCGAAGCTGCCCGCACAGGTCCGGCCGGGCCGGATCGGCTGAGGCCCGTCGCGCGTACGGGGCCGTCCGGCCCGGCAGGCCCGCGCCCGATGATCGGGTCGAGTCGACGATCCGGACCGGCTGGGCCCTTGACCGCTGCGCATCGAGGGCGGCGACCACGCGCTCGGCGTCCTCCTGTAGACCCTGGGACATGGCCCGAAGCGGGCCTCGGTCGGGCCGGCCCAGGACGCGTAGGCCGGGGTGAAGCGCAACCCGACCCGTATCTCCCTCGCCCGGACCGACCTGTTCACGGCGTCCTTCTTCCGGCTGCCGGAGTCCGCATCGGAGGAAGACCCCGCACCGCCGGCCGGTGCGGGGCCCTCGGCCCCTGTCCTCAGACCCTCAGACGCCCGTCGTGCCGGCCCCTCCCGTCGCGCCGACCCGGGCGGTGACCTCGGCGAGGAGATCCAGGGCCGGGCGCAGGCCGGGCTCCTGCGCCACCGCGCGGTGCAGCAGCACCAGGGCGGCCGCGTCCTCCCCGGCACGGACGCGCCCCAGCGCCTCGTTGTAGTCGATCCGCCCGGCGTACCGCAGCCGGACCAGCGCCACGAGGTCCTCCCGGCAGGACGGGCACCGCAGGCTCTCCGGGTCCGCGGGCACCGCACACTGCGGGCACGGCACCTCGATCGGCGGTACGGCCGTCATCGGGGATCGACCTCCTCCGGGCGGACCGGCCCGACCTGCTCCGGCAGGCTGTCGTTGCCCATCTCACGCTGCGCCTGCGCGTACAGGCCCAGCAGCGCCGAGTTGTGGCGGTTCGCCGCCTCCATGTTGGCCGACTCCACGGCGGAGTCCAGCCCGCGCAGCTCCGCCAGGATCCGCTGGCCGAGCGCCGCCGACACCATGTTCTGGCTGACGTAGATGTTGCACATCGTCAGCATCCGGAAGGTGTGGCCCAGCGAGTCGCACAGCTCGTCCGCGGCGGCGGCCGCCGCCATCGCACCCTCCCAGTCCGCGGCCTCGCGCCGCTGCCGCAGCTCGGCCGCCACCGCCCGCAGCCGGGCCAGGTCGCCCAGGTCCAGGTGCTTCTCGCAGTACAGGATGAACAGGCTCAGGTACGCCTCGGTGCTGCGCACCCAGCGCTGCGCGCGCAGCAGGAACTGCGCCCGCTCCAGCGCCGCGTCCACCGACTCGCCGCCCGTCCGGCCGCCGGCCATGTCGTCGAGGGTGTCCATCATCCGCTGCGTCTCGCGCAGTTCGGCCTCGGTCAGCTCGTTCGCCCAGCGATCGGTGAAGCTCTCGATCTGCCGCTGCTGCTCCTCGACCTGCACCTTGAGCTCCGGGTCGAGCGACTTCCGACCGATCTTGGCCGTCCGCTGCTCGCCGCCCTGGATCCGCACCGACAGGGTGATCGTGCGGTCCTGGTCGAGGCCGAACGACACCTCGACCGGGATCCGTCCGCCCAGCCCGGCGGGTAGCCGCATGGTGAGGTGACCCATCCGCTCGTTCTGCTGGGCGATCGGCTGCTCGCCCTCGTACACGGCCACCTCGAGGCGCTGCTGCCCGCTGCCGGCGACCATGAAGTCCCGGCTGACCGGGGTGCTCGTGGGGAAGCCGGTGCCCTTCGGGATGATCACGGCCAGGCGGCCGTCGTTGAGTTCGATGCCCAGGTCCTTCGCCGTGATGTCGAAGGGGTTGGTCACCTGCATCAGCTGGCCGCACGCCGGGCAGACCTCGGTGCCGGGCGGGTTCACCACCGTGCAGCTGCCGCAGCGCAGGCCGATGTCCTGCGCGGCCGCGGCCGCGGCCGTCGCAGCGTCGGCCGCGTCGCCCCCGGCGCCGGCCAGCGCCTCCCCGCAGAGGCTGCAGGCGGTGGCCGCGGCCGCCGCCGGGGTGCCGCAGCGCCCGCAGTCGCGGGTCTGGCCGGCGGGCGCCGCGACGGGCGCGGCCGCCTCGGCCTCCACCTGCTGCCCGCACTTGGGGCAGGCGCCGGCCGCGGCGTCCACCGGCAGGTGACAGCCGGTGCAGGTCACCCGGGCGCCGCCGAGCAGCGAGGCCGAGCACTGGGCGCACGAGGCCGCGGACAGTTCGGCGGGCGTCCGGCACTCCGGGCACTCCACCTCGGCCATCAGGGCCGACTGCACCGCCGCGCCCAGTGCCACACACTGCATCGGGTTGACGCCGCGCCGGATCCGCTTGGGCCCGAAGACCTCGCCCAGCCGCCGCGCCACCAACGGGATCGACGTCGAGCCGCCGACCAGCAGCACCTCGTCGATGTCCCCGACGGTCAGGTTGGCCTGCATGATCGCCTTGTGGGTCAGTTCGATGGTCCGCTCGATCCGGGCCTCGATCAGCTCCTCGAACCGGGTCCGTTCGAACACCGTCTCCAGGTCCAGCCGGCCCGTCCCGAGCCCCGCCAGGGTGACGTCCGACGTCTGCTGGTTGGACAGCTCGATCTTGACCACCTCGGCGGCCGCGGCGATCCGCGGACGGTCCCGCCCGTCCGGCTGGTAGTCCGGGCCGAACTCGTCCCGCATGTCCTCCAGCAGTGCCGTCGTGATGGCGCGGTCGAAGTCGTCGCCGCCGAGCAGGTTGTCGCCCTCGATGCCGAGCACCGAAACCGAGCCGGGCACCAGCAGCAGGATCGAGATGTCGAATGTGCCGCCGCCCAGGTCGTAGACCAGGACGGTCCGCCCCTCGTCGCCGGCCTCGATCGTCATCCCGTAGGCGAGGGCGGCGGCGGTCGGCTCGTTGATCACCCGCAGCACGTGCAGACCCGCCATCCGGCCGGCCTCGCGGGTCGCGGCGACCTGGCGCTCGCTGAAGTACGCGGGCACCGTGATGACGGCCCGGTGCAGCGGCTCGCCGAGGCGCTCCTCGGCGTCCGCCTTGAGCCGGTGCAGGATGATCGCGGAGATCTCGATCGGCGTGTACGAGCGGCCGTCGAACCAGACGTTCACGTCGCCGTCGGTGCCCGCGGTCA